>CANHHZ010000022.1 GCA_947460275.1 Sphingobacteriaceae bacterium
CTACGAGTTATGTGTGTGCGCAACCCGTTGCCGGCATTGTGCTGCAAAATGGTATGCTAAGTGCTTATTTTCCGGACGGTACAAAAGAAACCAAAATCGATTTCGTTTTGACAGATGAAATTGCCGCTTTTAAAGCACGTTTTAGCACAGCGGAAAAAAACAAAGAAAAACATATTTCTACCGGTTTGTTTGGTTATTTTACATGGAATGCTGTTCAACATTTCGAGGACATTAAATTTGCTTCGGCTACGCCTGATGAAGATAAAATACCCGAAATGCAGTACCACGTTTACCGCTATATTATTGCCATAGACCATTTTAAAAATGAGGTAACGTTGGTCAAAAACCTGTTTAACAATGATGAAGACATAGATTTAGCTAAAATTGAATACATCATCCAAAACAAAAACTTCCCGGCTTACAGTTTCAGCATTAACGGCAACGAAGAATCTAACCTAACCGACCAAGGTTTTATGGATGTGGTAGAAAAAATGAAAAAGCACATTTATCGAGGCGATGTTTTTCAGATTGTACCTTCAAGGGCATTTAGTCAGGGGTTTTTGGGCGATGAATTTAATGTTTACCGCTGTTTGCGCTCTATCAATCCCTCGCCATATTTGTTTTATTTCGATTACGGAAGCTTTAAGTTGTTCGGTTCATCGCCCGAGGCGCAAATTACGGTGGCCAACAATGTGGCCAATATTTTTCCAATTGCAGGCACTTTTAAACGTACCGGTAATGATCAAGATGATGTCGCTTTGGCCAAAAAATTAGAAGAAGATCCTAAAGAAAGTGCTGAACACGTGATGTTGGTTGATTTAGCCCGTAACGATTTAAGCAGGCATTGCAATCAAGTTGAAGTAAAATCGTTTAAAGAGGTGCAATATTATTCGCATTTAATACATTTGGTGTCAAAAGTTAGCGGCAACCTACAGGATGGAGTAAGTGCTTTTAAAGTGGTGGCGTCTACATACCCGGCAGGCACGTTGAGTGGCGCACCTAAATATAAAGCCATGCAATTGATAGACGAATATGAAAATTTAGGGCGTAATTTTTATGCTGGCGCCATTGGTTACATGGGCTTTAATGAAGATTTTAACCATGCTATCATGATTAGAACTTTTATGAGCAAAAATAACAAATTACACTACAGGGCCGGAGCGGGCATCGTAGCCGATTCTGTTGCCGAAAGCGAATTAAACGAGGTAAATAATAAAATTGCGGCGTTAAGAAAGGCCATTGTAATGGCAGAAGAAATAACCCCCCAGCCACCTAAAGTGGGGCACTTGAAAGCTTAATTTAAGTACATGGAACAAAATACTAACAATAAAAATTTAAAGTCACCTTTAGGGGATTTAGGGGTAGGGCTAGAGGTAGTGTTGGTAATAGACAATTACGATAGTTTTACCTATAATTTGGTGCATTTGATCAACGAGTTGGGTTATGAGGCTGTGGTTTGGCGCAATGATAAATTTAAGCTGGAAGAGGTAAACCAATACCATAAAATTTTGCTTTCGCCGGGACCGGGCATACCCCATGAGGCAGGTTTACTATTGGATGTCATCAAAACTTATGCGCCTACAAAAAGCATTTTTGGGGTTTGTTTGGGTCAGCAGGCCATTGCCGAAGCTTTTGGAGGTAGTTTGTTAAACCTTGGTCGGCCAATGCACGGCATTGCCACGCCCATAACGGTTATAGATGAAAGCGAAATTACTTTTAAAGATTGCCCAAGCTTAATTGAAGTTGGCCGTTACCATTCATGGGTGGTAAACTCGGCAGATTTGCCTCCAAGTCTTACAGTTACAGCAACCGATAACGAGGGACAAATCATGGCCTTAAAGCACAAAACATTTGATGTGCGTGGGGTGCAGTTTCATCCCGAAAGTGTGCTAACGCCAAGTGGCAAACAAATGATTAAAAACTGGTTAGAAAATTAAATCGTCATTGCGAGGAACAAAGCAATCTTTAAAGCAAACAACATTAAAAGAAGCAAATGAACATTCTAGATAAAATTGTTTTACGTAAAAAAGAAGAAGTTGCTGCGGCAAAGCAAAAAGTTTCGGTAAAAGAACTGGAAGCCTACCCCAACTTTAATAGACAGCCATTGGTTTTTAAAGATTTTTTATTGGATGAAAATCGAACAGGGATAATTGCCGAATTTAAAAGGCAATCGCCCTCAAAAGGAATAATCAATGGCACAGCCGATGTTGCTGAAGTTACTAAAACGTACAATTTGGCTGGCGCATCTGCTTTGTCGGTGCTTACCGATACTGATTTTTTTGGTGGTAAGGCCGAAGATTTATGGGCGGCACGTATGGCAAACGATATTCCGCTGTTGCGCAAGGATTTTATGATTGATGAATACCAAATTTTGGAAGCCAAAGCTTGGGGTGCAGATGTAATTTTGTTAATCGCAGCCATTTTAACGCCACAACAAATTGCTCATTTTGGCAAGTTGGCGCAAAGTTTGGGTTTAAGCGTTTTGTTAGAGGTACACAACCAACAAGAGCTAGAAAAAAGCATTTGCACATCTATAAATGCCATTGGCGTAAACAACAGAAACTTGGCCAATTTTAAGGTAAACATTCAGACTTCTTTTGAGTTGGCGTCGCAAATTCCGAACGAATTTTTAAAAATTTCTGAAAGTGCAATAAGCGACCCTGAAACCATAAAACAGTTAAAGGCAGTTGGTTACAAAGGCTTTTTAATTGGTGAAAATTTCATGAAAACGGAAGACCCGGGGCAGGCAATGATGGATTTTGTGAAGAAACTTTAGTTCTCATAAGTTTTGCGTTTTGCTTTTTAAACTTTGCAACCCCGCATAGTTGGACTCTTTAACTTACCTAAACCCGACAGCAACGAGCACGAAGCGCAGCGTAGTAAAGTGTAAGGCGGGACTAACACTGCCATGTAATACATACACTGCTTTTCTAAAAAAAATAAAAATTCAATCTTTACGTAAGGTTTTGTTGTTTAAAAATGAAACAGGTATAGATTTTGTATCTTTGTAGCTAACACATGGGAAAACAGAAATATTATGATACCGCACTTAAACAAGAACGAGCTGTACTTGTTGGTGTGATTACGCCTGGCGAAAAGCCCGAACAAACCAAAGAATATTTAGACGAATTGGCTTTTTTGGTGGATACGGCTGGCGGTGCGGTAGAAAAAACCTTTACCCAAAAAATGCTTAAACCCGATAGGGCAACATTTGTGGGAACGGGTAAGTTAGAAGAAATACAGGCTTATGTAAAAGCCGAAGAAATTGATATGGTGGTGTTTGACGATGAGCTATCGCCATCGCAATTGCGTAACATTGAGCGAGAACTGCAGGTTAAAATTTTAGATAGAAGTAATTTAATCCTTGATATTTTTGCAGGAAGGGCACAAACCGCTCAGGCCAAAACCCAAGTAGAATTGGCGCAACTTCAATATTTACTACCTCGCTTAACCCGTTTATGGACTCACTTAGAGCGCCAAAAAGGTGGTATTGGTATGCGTGGGCCCGGCGAAACCCAAATTGAGAGCGATAGAAGGATGATTTTAGAGAAAATATCGTTGCTTAAAGACCGCCTGAAATTGATTGACCGCCAAAACGAAACTCAACGTAAAAACCGCGGACAATTGATACGCGTGGCTTTGGTGGGGTATACCAACGTGGGTAAATCTACCATCATGAACATGCTCTCTAAATCGGAAGTGTTTGCCGAAAACAAGCTTTTTGCTACACTAGACACGACGGTGCGCAAAGTGGTGATAGAAAATTTACCTTTTTTACTGTCGGATACGGTTGGATTTATCAGAAAATTGCCTCACCATTTGGTAGAGTGTTTTAAATCTACTTTAGACGAAGTGCGGGAAGCTGATATTTTGATACACGTGGTGGATGTTTCGCACCCTAATTTTGAAGACCAGATACACACGGTAAACGAAACCTTGAACGATTTGGGCGCAAGGGATAAAGATACCATCATGATTTTTAATAAAATTGATGCTTACGTTACGCCACAATTTAACGAAGAAAACCAAGAAGAATTGGCGCCATTAACCTTGGCCGATTTTAAAAAGAGCTGGATGGCAAGCCACAATGCACCCGCTATTTTTATTTCGGCTACGCGTAAAGAAAACATCGAGGAATTTAAACAATTGTTATATGATAAGGTAAAAGCTGTACATGTTGCCCGTTATCCTTACGACAAGTTGCTATATTAGTACAATTACCGCTACAAAAAAACATTATGGAAAGTAAAAGACAACAAAAATTTGCTGGTTTGTTACAAGAAGAGCTGGCCGCAATTTTTCAACGAGAAGGAGCTGCATATTTACCCAATACATTGGTAACGATTACAAAAGTTCGTGTTTCGCCCGATTTGGCGGTTGCAAAAGTGTATTTAAGTTTTTTAAATACCAACAATACTGCTATATCATTAGCTACAGTAAACTCGCACACCGGCGAAATTAGATATAAATTGGGCTCGCGTATTCGCCACCAAGCAAGGGTTGTGCCTACGCTAACCTTTTTTCTAGACGACACCAACGAATATGTAGAGCACATGGATAAAATATTTGACAAAATTGCCAAAGAGCGGAACGAAACAGACGAAGAGGGCAATGACTAAAAAAACATACATACGTGAGCCGGGAAATTTTGTAACGCATGTTATCCCAGCAATTTTGGCTATTCCCGCTTTATATCTCTTGTTGCAAAAAACGAGTACCATTTTTGCCTTTACTGCTGCTTTTATGTACGGTATTTGTATGCTTATTTTGTTTAGCGTAAGTGCAACTTACCACAGCGTACCTAAAACCGAATACGGCATAAGGTTTTGGCAAAAGTTTGACCATTGTTGCATTTATTTGATGATTGCAGGCTCTTTTACACCTACCGCACTGCTTATTTTTGAGGGTTGGCTGCGTTGGCTGCTTTTTGGCTTGGTTTGGTTTATAGCTATTGTGGGCTGTTTGTTAAAAATATTTAATAAACTAAAAAGCAAGGCGCTTTCTACGGGTTTGTATATTGCTATGGGTTGTTTAATTATTCCGTTTTTAGCTAAAATGATAGAAAATTTGCCTGGCGTAGCTTTACTTTGGTTGCTTTTGGGCGGTGTTTTTTATGTAGGAGGTACGTTTTTTTACACTAAAGATAAGCAGCTACACAAATATTTCCACAGTCACGAAATTTGGCATGTGTTTGTAAACTTTGGGGCTTTAGCACATTTTATTTACAATTACGTTTACGTTTTTAATGTTTAATGGAAGCACTTCAAAAACTTCAACGCTTTTTAAATTCTCCCTTAACTCAAATAGGTAAAGTTGTAGATTTTAATTTTTTAACAGAAAAGTTATTAGCGCTGGATTTTACGGCAAACAATACCGCACTTAGGCCAGAAACATTAAACAACGAACGCTTATTTGCGCTTTGGATTGAAGAGCAATTGGCCAATAACAATGCCAAATACGGTATTGGCGGATACAACGAACACCGCACAATTTACAGTTTAAGCAATCATTTTGATGCCGAAGGCGAGCCACGTAGGCTACATTTAGGAATAGATATTTGGGCACCAGCCGAAACGCCAATTTATAATTTTTACGACGCAACAGTACACAGCTTTGCATTTAACGATAACTTTGGCGATTACGGAGCAACGATAATTTTGCAATATCAACTGGCCGATTTAACACTTTACGCTTTGTACGGTCATTTAAGTTTGGCATCACTAAACGGATTGCATGAAGGAAAGTTTATCCCGGCAGGAAAGCAATTTGCCACTTTTGGCATTGCCGCCGAAAACGGACATTGGCCACCTCACTTGCATTTTCAATTGATGTTTGATATGCAGGGGATGAAAGGAGATTATCCTGGAGTTTGTCAGTTTTCTAAACGTGCAGATTTTTTGACCAACTGTCCCGATCCAGCGTTAATTTTGAAATATAATTTTGCATCGGCTTTGCCGTTAAATAGGTAAAACGTACATAATGTTTAAACCAATAATCGCTCTTTTGTTATTATTTGCCATTTCGGCCAGTGCACAGCCGCCACAATTAAAAGGAGGCTTGTCGGCGTTTATTGCGCAAAACATTATTTATCCGCCTTATGCGTTACACAATTGTATACAAGGCACAATAAATGTAGGCTTTAAGTTAAATGCCAAGGGCGAGGTTTACGATGTTAAAGTTAAAAAAGGGTTTGGTATTGATTTAGATGATGAAGCCCTGCGTTTGGTAAAAATGACCAACAAAAAGTGGATTGTAGGTAATACACATGATACCACTTCGGTTTTGGTAATTCCCGTAAGCTTCGTTTTAAAAGGATACGATTGCGAGTTGAAATCGAGTAACGAAATTGCTTTGGCCGTTAAAGCCTATAAAGACGAGCAAGCGTTAATAGAACTAGTAACCAACTTTTACAAACAGAAAGCAAAAGGAACCTACAGCCAGCAAGATGAAGCCAAAATTTTGCGCATCAAAGCAGATTTGGGTATTGATGATGATTATTTAGATAAAGTAATTGGTAGGGGATTAAAAAAAATACAGCAGGGCGATAGGCAAGGCGCTTGTGAAGATTTTAATTTTGTAAAAATTATAGGCTCCGACAAAGCCAATCAACTTCTTGTTAAATATTGTAACTAATTATGCGCTTACTACGTTCTTTCGTTTTATTAGATTCAGTTTCGGTGGTTTTTATGACCATGCAGTTGTGGCAAATTTCTCTTCACTTTAATGAGTTGAGCAAGCCCTCAGAAAAGTTGGCTGCGTCACTAATGTTCCCAATGTTTGCCTTGGTTGTAGTTGGTGGTGTTGGTTTATTTTTAGCTAAAAAATACGGCTTTATTTTGTATTACATCCAGTTTCCGTTCCGGTTGTTTTTGTGGGTTTTTTCATTGGGTTTTATCACTTTGTTGCCCGAAGCCTTTAACCAATTTGGCGACGAGTGGTTCCCCATTTTATTGAAAGTGTGCATCGTTTTTGAATTTGTACGCCTGTTTTTAACTATTAAAGTACAACTTCATCTTTTTGGTGGCAAAAGTTAAACAATTACCCTTATCGTTTTTGGAATGAGCTTGACTTCTATTGGATTTACTTTTCCCAAATACTCACCATCTACTTAAAAATAAACTTTGTATTTGGTTCTTATGGTTAAGCTAGCGCTTTGAAATATTTCTAAAACTTTTGCTGAAAAATGTGCCGCCAATATGGTTACTGTTTACATTAGAAGCGCAAGAGAAAGTAGAAAAGCAGCTGCAGAAGAAATTTCACAACAAATAGCTTCAAAAGGCATCCATATTTGTTTATTTTCGCACGGCGACAAAGCTATTACTCATTCCAAAAGATTGGATTAATTGATGTTTAGCCTGAGCTGAAATTGCTGTTAACTGCTAATTAAAGAAAATGGTTTTTAAACTGCTTGATAATGTGGTCGTTTTTCCAGCTACCAAGTTGGCCGATCCAGATGGGCTATTAGCTGTTGGTGGAGATTTAACTGTAAAACGCTTACTTTTAGCTTATCAAAGTGGTATTTTTCCGTGGTTTAGCGAAGGCGAACCAATTTCGTGGTATGCGCCACATGAGCGCTGCGTAATTTTTCCTGCTGAGGTTAAAATTAGCAAAAGCATGCAAAAGTTGTTGCGCAGCAATGTTTTTGAAGTTACCGTAAATACCGCTTTTGAACGCGTAATTTCTTGCTGTGCAAACACGCCAAGAATTGGTCAACATGGCACTTGGATTACCAAAGCAATGCAAAAAGCTTATCTTAAGTTACACCAAGCTGGCTTAGCCCACAGCGTAGAAGTTTGGCAAAATGGCAACCTCGTTGGTGGTTTGTACGGCGTTAAAATAAATCAGGTTTTTTGTGGAGAAAGCATGTTTAGCCATACAAGTAATGCATCTAAAGTGGCGCTTATCTATTTGTGCAAGAATATGTCTTTTAATTTGATAGATTGTCAAATGCCAAATGATCACTTATTAACTTTAGGTGCAAGAATGATTGCTAGAGATGATTACCAAACTAAGTTACAAATCCATTAGCTCAACAACTCTCTAATATCATCTTTGCTTAACGATTTAAAAAAGCTTTCTTCGGTTGTAATTAAAGAATTAGCTAAAGATTTTTTACGCCTTTGTAGCGCTAAAATTTTCTCCTCAACGGTATCCTTAGAAATGAATTTGTAGATAAACACCTTTTTATCTTGACCTATGCGATGCGTGCGGTCAATAGCTTGTTGTTCTACCGCGGGGTTCCACCAAGGATCTAAAATGAAAACATAATCGGCTTGTGTAAGATTTAAACCGACACCACCTGCTTTAATAGAAATTAAAAACACCTTTAAATTAGGGTTTTCTTGAAACTCTGCCACAATTTCGCCTCTGTTTTTTGTGCCTCCATCTAAATAGGCAAATGAAATATTTTGTTTTTCAAGAGATTTTTTAAAAATGGTTAAATGTTTTACAAACTGCGAAAATATCAAGACTTTGTGGCCTCCTTTAAGCACGTTATCTAAAGTATGCATCACATCTTCAAATTTACCAGAGCTTGCCGTATAGTCTTCATCAATCATTACAGGGTGATTGGCCAGCTGTCTTAATGCAGTTAATCCTTGTAAAAGTTGCATTTGTTTTTTGACATAAGTGCCATTATCCATACTGTTGAGGAGGTCGTTTCGATAAGCCGATTTCGTTTTTTCGTAATAGGCGGCTTGATCTTCGCTCATATCGCAGTAAAAAATTTGCTCGGTTTTTGGTGGTAGCTCTGCTGCAACTTGTTCTTTTGTTCGGCGCAACACAAAGGGTTTAATGATCGCTTGTAATTTCTTTGCCTTTTCTTCATCTTTTCTTTTTTCTATCGCCTGCACGTATTCTTCGTTAAAAAACGCTTGCGTTCCCAATAAACCAGGATTTAAAAAAGTAAGCTGCGTCCATAAATCGGCTACAGAATTTTCAATGGGGGTACCACTTAAAACTAACTTATGTCTTGATTTTAGCAATCGAACTGCTTTAAATGACTTGGAAGAAGCATTTTTTATACTTTGACTTTCATCTAATATAATATAGTTGAAATAAAATTTACTCATGATGTCGGCATCCACACGGGTAATACCGTAAGTAGTTATCACTAAATCGTATTGTTCAAAAAGGCTAATGTCTTTATCTCTAAAAGTGCCAGTATGGGCATGTATTTTAAGCTTTGGTGTAAATTTTTTGGCCTCATTAAGCCAATTGTAAATCAATGAAGTTGGCATAATAATTAGCGATGTGCTGCTGGTGTGGTTTGCTTCATCGTCTTCTTTTAGTTTTTGAAGCATAGCTAGTGTTTGTATGGTTTTACCAAGCCCCATATCATCGGCCAAGCATCCGCCAAAATTGTATTCACGCAAAAATGCAAACCAATTGTACCCAGCTTTCTGGTAATGTCGCAAATCGCCTTTAAAATTTTGTGGCATCTGTGTTTCACTGATGTTTTCAAAATCGTTTAAGCGTTGTAATTTTCTATCTAAGGTTACATTGGCTAGGCTATCTTCGGCCAAATCATTGATCAAACCGACATGATATTTTTTGAGCTTAAGGTTTTTGCTCCCATCGGCGAAACTAAATAAGCTATTGTACTGCGAGAACCATCTTTCGGGAATAACCGCAATATTGCCATCCGGCAAAACAAATTCTCTCCTTTTTTGAAGAATATGTTGTTTTAAGGCAATAAAAGGAATAGGGTGTTCGCCAAAATATACAATAGCATTGATGTCGAACCAATCGTTATCTTGCTTAATATCGAAATCAATTTTGTGGGTTCCAAAAATAAAACGCTTGCTTGCGTTTGTCTGTTCTATTTCAAAGCCATGTTCCTCTAATATAGCAATATGCTCGTTCACCCATGTTATAATAGCATAAGATCTATTGTCGTTTTCGGTGGGGTTGGCTAATTCAAGATGGTAATGAAGGGCGCTTATTTTCTTTAGACCTAAATTTAAGAGGTAATTAAATTGATCTTTTTCCCAATATACATCTCTTTTTACACGGGTAAAGGTATAATTTCCATCCTCTTTGCTTAAGCGCACCGAAATTTTTTGGTCGTTGTCCATGGCAAAAGCATAGGTGCCGTAGTTGAAATACAATTGGATTTGAGAAGTGCCACCATCTACATATATGACTTTGATAATAGGCTTAGGCTCGTTTCTTTGGGTTTTAATATCAAACCCTTCGGCGTACACATGATGTTTTTCTATAAGTGGGGCGACAAATTTTTCAAAATAGGTCTCTTCTGTAACTTTTGGAATGGCAATAAAGCGCTTATTTAAAAACGGAATAAACTTCTTTCCCTCAATATCTTTTTCAAAAAAATAAAGCACATCATTTAACAATAGCCATGCCGGTTGGTTACAAATTACTTGTGCGTCCTTAAACATAAAATCTATGCGAAAATCTTGGTACTTTATGGTAGGGAAATAACGGGTTTCTGTATCATTTTTCCTAAAATGGAATAAAACTGTTGCAGGCTCGGTGGCCAAATCTAATTTTCTTTCTGCAGGCCAGCCATCTTTATCCATTAAGTATAAACAGTCTTTTTCTTTAATGATTTCTAGGACTTCACTAATTTTTTTTTCGATTTTAGGTCTAACATTTTCGTAAAACTTTTCGTCGTAAAGCTTACTAAAAAACTCAAACGGTCTTATTGCTTTTTTATGGTGTTTTTTGATAATGAAATCTTGTTCTGTTTCATCTAAAATTTTAATTAACTTAAAATCAAGCTCACTCAAATGCTTGGCAAATCCTTGTGCCGTATGGGTAAATAATCGCTGGTAGGTTAAAGAGAAATCGCCCTGCGGATTAAGCTGAACAATATGTGGTTCAATTAAATAGCCCAAAAACTCATGCTTACATAGTGAATATACAATTTTGCAAGGTTTTAAACTATCTACACGTAACATTGGTTCTGGCTAAAAATAAAGAAAAGATAAGCACTTAAAAAATTTTAAACTTACGTGAAATAGTTTTGTATTCAAAAATATGTGATAATTATTTTTAGTATTATCACAACTATTGGTTGTAATTTTACTAAAAAGGGCTCACTAAATATAAGCGAGCCCTTTTTGTATTGTAAAATGATAAATTCTCTACAAATCAAATTTTATACCTTGTGCCAGCGGTAAAGTATTGGCGTAATTGATGGTGTTTGTTTGTCGGCGCATATAAGCTTTCCAAGCATCCGAACCACTTTCTCTACCTCCACCAGTTTCTTTCTCGCCACCAAAAGCGCCTCCAATTTCTGCGCCAGATGTGCCTATATTTACATTTGCAATTCCACAATCTGAGCCGGCTGCAGATAAAAATTGTTCGGCTTCTCGTAAATTTAATGTCATGATGGCCGAGGATAACCCTTGAGGAACATTGTTTTGCATGGCAATAGCTTCATCAAGCGTCTTGTATTTCATGAGGTATAAAATTGGCGCAAAAGTTTCGTGTTGTACAATTTTAAATTCATTTTTAACTTCGGCAATGCACGGATTTACATAACATCCCGAGCCGTAATTTTCGCCGGTGAGTACACCGCCTTCCACTAAAAATTTTCCGCCTTCGGCTTTACATTTTTCAATAGCTGCTAAATAGTTTTCTACTGCGTCGGTGTCAATTAATGGGCCCACATGGTTGTTTTGATCTAGTGGATTTCCAATACGCAATTGTCCGTACGCATTTACCAATTTGGTCACAAAAGCAGTATAAACACTTTCGTGTATAATTAAGCGGCGAGTAGTGGTACAACGTTGACCAGCGGTACCTACTGCGCCAAAAACTGCGCCTATAATAGACATGTCTAAATCTGCAGCATCAGAAATTATAATGGCGTTGTTGCCACCTAGTTCCAATAAACTGCGTCCTAAACGTGCACCAACTGCGGCGCCAACTGCCTTACCCATACGGGTAGAGCCTGTTGCTGAAATCAAGGGAATTCTGCTGTCATTGCTTAGCAGTTCGCCAATTTCTCTATCACCAATAATGAGGTTAGAAACGCCTTCTGGAACTTTGTTCGCAATTAAAACTGCTTCTAAAATATGTTGACAAGCAACTCCTGTTAAAGGTGTCTTTTCAGAAGGTTTCCAAATACAAACGTTACCGCATACCCATGCTAATGCTGTATTCCAACACCAAACGGCCACGGGGAAATTGAAGGCAGAAATAATGCCTACAATACCAATTGGATGCCATTGCTCATACATGCGGTGGTTTGGACGTTCGCTGTGCATAGTTAAGCCGTACAGTTGTCGAGATAAACCCACTGCAAAATCGCAAATGTCTATCATCTCTTGTACTTCTCCAAGCCCTTCTTGTAAGCTTTTTCCCATTTCATAAGAAACTAAAGTGCCTAAAGCATCTTTGTTTTTCCTCAAGGCATCACCAAATTGACGTACTACCTCGCCTCTTTTTGGTGCAGGCCAATTGCGCCATTCTAAAAAAGCATTTTGTGCGGTATTTACTATATGCTGGTAATCTGCTGCAGTTGCAACAGTTGCTGCTGCTATTTTTTTTCCGTCAACAGGCGAAAAACTTTCTATAATTTTTGTGCCTGTTGATTTTCCCCAATTTTGACCTGTGCTAAAGGCTGGATTTAGGCTTTCGATACCTAATCTTTCTAAAATAGCGCTGATATTAATTTCCATAGTTGTTAATTTATTTTGCAAACCAACAAAAATTGAGTTGATTATTTATGTTTAGCTGCAATTATTTTTTCGTCGGGTGTCAATAATATAAATTATTTTCCAACCATCTTTACCCTTAAACAATTGAAATGAGTTTACGCCACAATGGCTAAAATTACTGCCTAAATAAAATTTATAATCAGTCCAAACACTGGCTAAATTTTCATCGATTAATATTTTTGTAAAGCTAATTCTTTCATCATATTTTTCGCTATGCGGGGCGCCCACACTTTTAATAAAGTCTTGCAACTTTTCATTGCGAATCATTAACTTTCCGTCCTTAGATTTTGCAATGGTTTGCATCAATGCAGCGGGGTCAAAAGCCCTACTAATGGCGCTAGTGTCAGAATTTCTCATCCCATCAAATAAGAGATTGATGGTTGATTTGACCGCTTCTTCTTCTATATTTTGTTGGGCTCTAGCCGAATTTACACTAAAAAAAATTAGTAGTATTGCGGGTAAAAAGTGTTTCATGACTTGAATTTTACGCATTTTAAATTAAATATACGTTCTTTTACAGAGAATTGAAAAGATCAATGTTTTTTGTAGGCAAATAAGTTCAATTTCTTGGCGTTCGCCAAAATATTACCCTCTTTTTTAAATTTTTAACACGTTTTTATTATTAGATGTTGAAAATTATTTTATTAAATGCTCTAATAAATAACGTAAACTTATCATGTTTTTATGAAAAGAGTTTTGTTGGTAGATATTCAATACTATGGAAGAAGAATTTGAATTTGGCTTTAATGATGATGCGCAACACTCTGTAGAGCGTTACGAAGAAATGATTCGCAACCAGGATCAGTACTTTTTTGATGCGCAGGCGTTTGAGTACATTATAGATAATTACATCGAAAAAAACGACCCTATAAAAGCCTTGCAAGTAATAGAATACGCTGTGAATCAGCATCCTTACGCAGCAATATTTTTAATCAAACAGGCACAACTTTTATTTTTTACAAACCAAATAGAAAGAGCGTTTAATGCTTTAGAAAAGGCGGAAATGTTTGAGGCATCGGAGGCTGAGATTTACATTTTAAGGGGAAATATTTATCAAAGTTTAGACCGTTATGAAGAGGCATTGGAAAATTTCGAAAAAGCATTGCATTTGGCAGAAACTACTGATGAAATTTTATTGCAAATGGCCTATGTTTATCAAAATATGCACGATTATGAGAATGCAATCGTGTATATCAAGCGTAGCTTAGAACAGAACATGGAAAACAAAGACGGCCTTTATGAACTTGCCTTTTGTTATGACATATTGGATAAACAGGAAGAGAGCATTAAATTTTACCAAGAGTACATAGACAACGATCCTTACTCTTATGCTGCTTGGTATAATTTGGCCAATTCTTACCACAAATTAGATTTTTTTGAAAAAGCAATTGATGCTTACGATTACGCCATTTTAATTAAGGAAAATTTCGCTTCGGCCTACTACAATAAAGGCAATGCCTTGGTGCAACTCGAAAAATATACTGAAGCCATTGCAGTTTATAAGCAAACATTTGAATACGAACCACCAAATTCGGAGACTTATTGTGCAATTGGAGAGTGCTACGAAAAGCTAGAAGAAATGGACGAAGCTCGCTCTTACTATAAAAAGTCTGTAAAAATGGATTCGAAAATGGCCGATGCTTGGTTTGGTATCGGCGTTACCTTAAATTTTGAAGAACGATTTTTTGAGTCGCTGCATTTTTATAAAAAAGCATTAGAGCTTGAGGAGGATAACCCTGATTTTTGGTTCGCTATTGCTGATGCATATTATAAACTTGGTCAAATCGATGAATCAGTTTTCGCTTATTCTAAAGTATTAGAATACAATCCTTTGGATGTTGAGGCTTGGTTGGATTTTTCGACAGTTTTATACGAACAAGATAAATTATTGGAGGCCTCTGAAACCATAGCCGAGGCTATAAAAAACAATCCAGATGCTGCAGAACTCTATTACCGAATGGTTGCTTATTTGTTTGCCTTGGGGCAAACTAACGAAGCGCTTGCCTATTTAGAAACTGCCTTAGTAACCGATCCAGATAAGCATTATATTTTGTTCGAATATCTGCCTCAACTCCAAAACAACACCTTAATTATAGACGTAATCAACAAATATATCAAATAGATTAAATACATATTTTTAAAAACCACAGAGTTTTTTAACCTTTGCAATAGATATGAACTACAAATTAAATAACATTCCAGAACGTTCGCTTAAGCCTCGTCAGAATGGATTAACGATGGTAATGGATAAAGGATTGAGCCTTAGACAGGTAGAAGATTTTTTAGACGTTGCTGGCGTACACACAGATATTGTTAAATTAGGTTGGGCTACCTCATTTGTAACTCCAAAGTTGAAAGAAAAATTAGCCCTTTATCGCAGCGCTGGTATTCCAGTCTATTTTGGAGGCACCTTATTTGAGGCCTTTGCTATTCGTAATCAATTTGATGATTATCGTAGGGTTTTAGAAGAATTTGGCATGGAATATGCCGAAGTTTCGGATGGTTCGATGGATATTGAACACGAACAAAAATGCGAATTTATTAGACAATTGTCTACCCAGGTTACTGTAATTTCGGAAGTAGGCTCCAAAGATGCGACAAAAATATTTGCACCTTATAAATGGATCAAATTGATGAAAGCAGAAATTGAAGCCGGATCCTGGAAAGTAATTGCCGAAGCTCGCGAAGGCGGAAATGTAGGTATTTATAGGGGTAGCGGAGAGGTTAGAGAAGGATTGGTAGATGAAATTTTGACACAAATTCCTCAAGAAAGTATTATTTGGGAAGCGCCTCAAAAAGAACAACAAGTTTGGTTTATTAAACTCATTGGCACCAA
>CANHHZ010000023.1 GCA_947460275.1 Sphingobacteriaceae bacterium
CATTTATGGGTTGTTTACACGATTAAACCACATTTAACTTATAATATATAATTTAACTAAAAAGAAATATTTAGCCTTAAATCTAAATCGCAGTTATGGCAAGTTTTGCAAGTATTTAGCTGCGACCCCTACAGGGTCGAATATACCTAACCTATATGATTATAAATATTTGACCCCACCGGGTCACATGTTTCAAGAATAACATTTAGCCTCATCTCGATGAAAAGCCTAATCAAAAAAAATTTGTAAGCATTAAAATTCATTCTTTGCTCCGTTCTCCCGCCCATGCGGGATTGCTCTTTGCTCCAAACTCATTACTCACAACTCACAACCCATAACTCGCAACTCGCAATTCGCAATTCGGAATTACTTAAACCTGATCGCCTTTAGCGGACTAATGCTACCAACCAGCATAGCAGGAACAATTAAAACCGAAAAACAAACCACCAAAGTGGCTATATTGAGCAACAGTACATCTACAGCGTGGACTTGAACGGGTACATAATCTAAATAGTAATTGCTTTGTTCTAACTTAAAAACATGGGTGTAATGCTGCAAAGCGGCTAAGCCTAGTCCTAAGAGGTTGCCCAAAACCAATCCTATACCTACCAAATAAAGGGCATTGTATAAAAAAATCTTCATTACGCTAAAGTTAGAAGCACCTACAGCTTTAAGCAGGCCTATCATGTTGGTGCGTTCCAAAATCATAATCAACAGCGCAGTTATCATATTAATTACGCCCACAATCATCATCAATACCAATAAAACTTTGGTATTTACATCGAGCAGCGATAGCCAATTGAAAATTTCGGGTGTGCTTTCTTTTACCGAACGAGATTTGAGTTTCATCTCCAGGTTGTTATAGATCGCGTCGGCAGCAGAGTCTAAATGGGCAAAATCTTTAACACTTACCTCTATCCCTCCCATTTGGTTGGCGTCCCAATTATTAACGCTCCTCACCACATTGATATCGCCTATCACAAAGCTTTTATCAATATTTTCTATCCCTATATTGTAAGTACCAACAAGGGTAAATTTTCTGCGCTTTGGCGGATTCTGAACAAAATGCATCAAAAATTTATCGCCAACTTTAAGTCGCAATCGCTGTGCGGTATAAGAAGAAATGAGAATTTGTGGACGGGCATCTTTAAAATCGATGATTTTTCCACTTACCAAATGCTTGTTGATAAATTGCCAATCGTAAGTAGCATCAATGCCTTTAAAATTGATGCCTTCTACCTCATTATTGGCCGATATAATTGCCGGTTTAGTGGCAAAAGGAGAATAGGCCTTAATTTGGTCGTTAGTTTTGAGGTAGTTTAATGTAGTATCGTTGGGCACAAACGGCGACTTCTCAAACGAGCCATTTAAATCGTAACGATAAATTTGCACATCGCCAATAAAGCCCCTAACTTTGTCTTGTATTTCAGTTTTAAAGCCCTTAATGATCGCCAAAGATAAAATCATGACTGCCAAACTGAGCATTACACCAGCAATAGCAATGCGTACAATGAGCTTAGAAAAAGTATGCTCAGATTTAATGGCCAATCGCCTTGCTATAAAAAATGCTATATTCAAATTATAATAAATTGTAACTTAGCAAAAATGCTAATTCAATTTCGATTTTATGTATTTTAGTTTAAAAAACCTCAAAATATGAAACTTAACTTTGTTTTTTCGGCTTTACTAACGCTGATAATTTTAAATGCTTGCGCACAAACTTCAAAAACTAAAATTTTGACCGGCGCCGCACAAACTGAAAAATATTTGCGTTTGCTTAAAGGTAAACGCGTGGGCATGGTGGTTAATCCAACCTCAATTATTGGCCAGCAAACATCGGTGGATAGCTTATTGAAGCGTGGGGTAAACATTGTTAAAATTTTTGGTCCAGAACACGGATTTAGAGGCAATGCCAGCGCAGGCATTAAAGTAGACGATGATGTGGATACCAAAACAGGTATCAAAGCGGTTTCGTTATACGGTAAACACAGCACCCCCAGCACCGAAGATTTGGCCGATGTAGATGTAATGGTGTTTGACATCCAAGATGTTGGCGTTCGTTTTTACACTTACATTAACACCTTACAACACGTAATGGAAGCCTGCGCAGCCAACAACAAAGAAGTCATGATTTTAGATCGTCCAAATCCAAACGGCTTTTATATCGACGGACCAATTCTAGATCCTAAATTTAAATCGGGCATTGGTTTACAGCCTATTCCAATTTTGCACGGACTTACCGTTGGCGAATATGCGCAAATGCTAAACGGCGAAGGATGGTTAAAAGACAAATTGAAATGCAAAATCACCGTCATTAAAAATGCAAATTATACCCACGATATGGCTTATGAACTTCCTGTTAAGCCATCGCCTAACCTAAATACACAACAAGCCATTTTATTGTATCCAAGCACCTGCTTATTTGAGGGTACTTACCTTAACCATGGCCGTGGCACCCAATTTCCGTTTACAATGATTGGCTCGCCATCGCTAAAAGGGAAATATAGCTTTTCGTTTACCCCAATAAGCATCAAAGGCATGGCCGAAACACCTTTGTTTCAAGACCAAGTTTGCTACGGATTGGATTTAAGAAATTACGATACGGCAAACTTTAGAAAAACCAAAATGATAAACATCAGCTGGTTAATTGAACTTTACAACTCCTCGCCAAATAAAGCCGATTTTTTTAACACCAAACTGAGCAACCAAATGGGAACTATAGAAAAATTAATTGGAGTCGAAGATTTTAGAAGTCAAGTAATTGCTGGCAAATCTGAACAAGAAATTAGAGCAAGTTGGGAACCAGGATTGAGCAAATACAAACAAATGCGTAAAAAATATTTGCTTTATCCTTAAAAAGGATAACATGAGCTGTCAATACCCTTTAAACTAAATCGAAATTAACAGCATTAGGACTCATTTTTTAATTATTTCACCTTTCGTATAAACTTTGAAGCGAATTGCCTAGCTAGGTCTAAAGCTCAATAGCCAAAAAATACCACAACATGAAAATAGTTTTTATGGGTACGCCCGATTTTGCCGTTGCTTCCTTACACGCTTTGCAAGCCGCTAATTTTGATATTGTGGGCGTGGTTACCGCAGCCGATAAACCTGCTGGACGTGGACAAAAATTGAGTGAAAGTGCCGTAAAAAAATATGCCATCGAAAACGGATTAAAGGTATTGCAGCCTTTAAAGCTAAAAGACCCTGATTTTATCGCGGATTTAAAAGCTTTAAAAGCCGATTTATTTGTAGTGGTGGCTTTTAGAATGCTGCCCGAAATGGTGTGGAACATGCCATCAAAGGGCACCATAAACTTACACGGGTCGTTATTGCCTCAATATCGTGGCGCTGCGCCTATCAACCATGCCATTATCAATGGCGAAAAAGAAACTGGAGTAACCACCTTTTTCCTTAAACAAGAAATTGATACAGGCGATATTATTTTTACCGATGCCGTGGAAATTACCGCTTCCGAAACTGCTGGTACTTTACACGACAAACTGATGCAAGTTGGCGCCAATTTATTGGTGAAAACGGTAAAAGCCATTGAAGCAAACGATTACAACGAAGTGCCACAACCACAAAGTGACGACCTTAAAGCCGCACCAAAAATATTTAAAGATTTTTGCAAAGTAAACTGGCATACCACCAACCAAGCGGCTTATAATTTAATTCGTGGTTTAAGTCCTTACCCAACTGCTTTTACCCTACTAAACGACAAAACCTTAAAAATATTTAATGCCGAGCCAGAAGATAGCGAACCCACAATTGCTTCAGGAGAATTTGCAACAGACGGCAAAACCTATTTAAAATTTGCCACCCAAACCGGATACATTAAACTCACCGACGTGCAGTTTGAAGGCAAAAAAAGAATGTTGATTGATGAATTTTTAAGGGGAATGCGGTTGACCTAAATCAACTCGTTTAACCTGGCGCTTATGCTTTTGGTTACCTCATTAAAATATCTTTTTTTATCGTAGCCCATTACCCATCGTATGCCATAGCTAGCATTGGTTAAAAAAACTTCGTCGGCTTGGATTAAAATTTCAGGACTTATTTGTGCTTCTACAATAGGAAAACCATGTGTTTTTCCAAGCTTTACAATCACATTACGCATTACCCCGGCAATACAGCCTTCTGATAAAGCTGGCGTATAAATTTGATTTTGGTACACTACAAAAATATTAGCGCTTACACTTTCACAAAGCAATCCGTTTTGATTTAAAATTAAAGCTTCGTCTAAACTGTGCTGTTTTTGGTATAAACCTGCCATTACATACAATAGCGCATTGCTCGTTTTATAATTAGCCAATTTATCGATAGACTTCGTAAGCTCGTCATAAACATCAATAATAAGTCCTTTTTTGTTAAGCTCGTAAGTATTTTGTTCCAAAGGAATACTCTCTAGCACATAGCCTGCTTTATTTGCAGTAGGCATGTAAAAACCTTCTCCTTCTCTATAAATAGATAGCCTAAAGCGTACATTTCCTCCAAATTTGTTCTTTTTTTGAAGCTCAGCTGTCTTTTGGCGAAGAAAGTATTCATCGAACAAAGCATAGCCGTCCATCTTCAACGCTTTCATCCCAGCCCGTAAACGATCGGCATGTTCTTCTGCAAATTGCAATTTTCCGTTACACATCCGCATCGATTCGAACAGTCCATCGCCGTATTTAAAACCTCTATTTGATGCTTTTAGCACTGCTTGATCTGCCAAAAAAAACTCGTCGTTTACTAAAATATACTGTGCCATAATTGATTACGATTGAGATGCATAATTGCGCCATTTGTTTAAAACAGCATCAAAATCTGCAGGCAAAGGGGCTTCAAACTCCATGTACTTTTGCGTGGTTGGATGCATAAAGCCCAAAGTTTGCGCATGCAAAGCCTGACGAGGCATAATTTCAAAACAATTGCTCACAAATTGCTTGTATTTGGTAAACGTTGTGCCTTTTAAAATCTTATCCCCACCATAATTGGCATCACTAAAAAGAGAGTGCCCAATGTGCTGCATGTGCGCTCTAATTTGATGGGTTCGTCCGGTTTCCAACTCGCAACTGATCAAGGTAACATAGCCTAAACGCTCTAAAACTGTATAATTAGTAGCCGACCATTTTCCTTTTTCTTCATCGTCATAAATATCCATAATGATGCGATTTTTTAGGCTCCTACCGATATACCCCTCCACCCTTCCGGCAGTTTCTATATCTCCCCAAGCCAAAGCCATATACTTTCTGGTAATGCTATGGTCAAAAAACTGCTTAGCCAATTTGGTCATGGTAATTTCGTTCTTGCTAATCAACAACAAACCCGAAGTATCTTTATCTATACGATGTACCAAGCCTGGCCTTCCATCATTTCCTGGCAAGGTTGGCAATTGCTCAAAATGATAAGCCAAAGCATTTACCAAAGTGCCCGTATAATTATTAAAACCAGGGTGCACTACCATTCCTGCAGGTTTGTTTACCACCAATAGATCGGCATCTTCATAAATAATATCCAAAGGGATATTTTCTGGATAAACTTCGGTATCGCGGGGCGGATGCGCAAATACAATAGAAATCTCATCGAGAGGTTTTACTTTATAACTAGACTTCACCGTACTTTTATTAACCAATACATTTCCGGCATCAATAGCATTTTGAATTCGGTTACGTGAAGCATTTTCTATACGGTGCATCAAAAATTTATCAATTCTGAGCAACGACTGTCCTTTATCTACGACAATATTAAAGTGTTCAAACAAATCTTGGTCTTCTTCGGGCGCTGTAATATTGTTCTGCATGCTGCAAAAATAAGATTAACATTTTGATAATAGAAAAAACAAATTGGCTAGATTTTTGATAGTTTTCCAGTACCTACTGAATAGCTATGAAAAACTTAACTGAAAACTTAAAAATTGTACTGAACTTCTTCCCGTATCTTTTAAAAAAGATTTATTTTAAACCATAATACACTACAATAAAGGGCAATTAATTTAACGCATGATATAAAATCTCTACGGGATGTAATGCTTTTTTACCTGTTCCATCTTTAATTTGATGCCTGCAAGAAGTACCCGAGGCCGCGATAATTATTGTATCGCTCGTTTTTCTTACTTCAGGAAATAAAATTAACTCCCCAATTTGTTGCGAAACTTCAAAATGTTCTTTTTCATAACCAAAAGAACCCGCCATGCCACAACATCCAGAGGCAATTAAACTGGTTTTATAATTGAGAGGGATGCCCAACATTTTTTGCAAGTAAGATTGCGAAGACAAAGCTTTTTGGTAACAGTGCCCATGTATTTTAATTTCTTTGCTGGCCGCAGTAAACAAACTTTGATTGATTTTTTTATGGTCAAATTCATTAGCTAAAAATTCTTCAATGGTAAAAGTGTTTTTTGCCAAATCAACTAATTTTGCTTTATTTTCTAGATCGGACAAATCTTTATACTCATCTCTAAAGGTCAAAATCGCTGAGGGTTCAACCCCAATTAAAGGCGTATTTTCATTGACCAAAGGCGCCAACAGGCTGATGTTTTTATTCGCTATTTTCTTAGCCTCCCTTAAAAACCCTTTTGATAAATAGGTTCTTCCACTTTCTACATGCTCGGGGATAATTACCTCGTAACCCAAAACATCAAGCAATTTAATTGCTTTTTTTCCAATCTCTACATCATTGTAATTTGTAAATTCATCACAAAAGAAATACACCTTTTTATCACTTTTAGTAGCTTTAAATTGCTTTTTAAACCAATGTATCAAAGTGGTATTTGCTAACAAAGGAATGCTTCTTTCAGGATGAAAGCCTATTAAATTATTCAAGCTTCTTCTAATCAATGGCTGATCAAACAACAAATTATACACTCTTGGAAACATAGCAGCCAATTTCATTTGTTTACTAAATCTTGCAATGAGCTTCGCTCTTATTGGTGCTCCATCTTTGTCGTAGCTATGCTGCAAATATTCAGCTTTCATTTTGGCTACGTCAACCCCCGAAGGGCATTCGGTTTTACAACCTTTGCAGCTGATGCATAAATCGAGCACCTCCTTTATTTCGGCATGATTTAACGGGTGACTATCATGTTCGTTGCTCAAAAACTGCCTTAAAACGTTTGCTCTAGCTCTTGTGGTGTCTTTTTCTTGACGAGTAGCCATGTAACTCGGGCACATTACCCCACCCGATATGGCACTTTTACGGCAATCGCCAGAGCCTGAGCATTTTTCGGTCATCCCTAAAAAACTTCCTGTTTCGCCAAAATCAAATATTGTTTTCAACTGCGGCTCTTGCTGGTTGATTTTTACCCTCAATTGGGTATCCATTTTTGGCGTGGCAGTTATTTTTCCTTTGTTAAAAACTCCATTGGGATCAAAAATATTTTTTACCTGCTCAAAAAGCTGATAAGTAGCCGAACCCATAATTTCGGGAATAAACTCTCCTCTTAACCTTCCGTCGCCGTGTTCGCCCGATAAAGAGCCTTTATATTTTTTTACCAAAGCAACAGTTTCGGCCAATATGGTTCTGAATAAGGCTAATCCTTCTTCAGACTTTAAATTTACCAAAGGTTCTACATGTAGTTCGCCGGCTCCAGCATGCGCATAATAAGAAGCTTGTACTTGATGTTTGGCCAATAACATTTCTAGCTCCGCAATATAATCGGGCAAATCTTCGGGGGCAACAGCACAATCTTCGATTAAATTTACGGGTTGGGCATCACCTTTGATATTCCTTAACAAACCTAAACCAGCTTTTCTAATATCCCAAGCATATTTGGTATCGTTATTTTGCAAAACAGGATAAGCATAACCAATGTCCGCAGCTTTTAAATCAATAATTAAATTTTCTGCTTGTTTTAGGGCGTCCTCTATGGCATCGGCCATAAACTCTACCATTAAAATGGCTTTGGGATCTCCTTCAATAAAATAACGGTTTTTCTCGTATTCAGGGTGACCAATCGTAAAATCACAAATATATTTATCTACCAATTCCGAAGCTTTAGGCACATGTTTTAGCGCCACAATGTTTGCTCGTAAAGCTTCATTAATGGATGACGTATGGATACAAACCAAAGCAATTTGTTGGGGTGGCAAACTCAAAAGGTTAAGTTTAGCTTCGGTTACAAAGGCCAATGTACCTTCAGATCCTGCCAATAAACTACATAAATTAAATGGCTGTCCATCTTCCTTAAAAGGTTTCATGGCCAATAGTGCATCTAGTGCATAACCGGTATTTCTTCGGGTTACAGTTGCCTTAGGGAAGCTTTCGCGTATAATGTTTTGGTGGTGAGCATCAGAAAGCAGCACAGATAAATCCGTCAATATTTGGTGTTTAAATGAATTTTCTTCCTCCATTTCGGCCCCAAAAACAGCTTCCGAACCGTCACTTAAAATCACATTTGCTGCCAGCAAATGATCTCTAACAGCACCCCAAGCTATGCTGTGCAATCCACAAGAATTATTGCCAATCATTCCTCCTATCATAGCCCGGTTCGCGGTCGATGTTTCCGGACCAAACATCAATCCAAACTCAGAAAGATACTTATTCAAATCATCTCTTATAACTCCCGGCTGTACACGAACCCACTTTTCTTCTACATTTAACGCTACAATAGCGTTAAAATATTTAGAAATATCAACCACAATCCCTTCTCCCACTACTTGTCCTGCCAAAGAGGTTCCTGCGGCTCTGGGAATGAGCGTAAGTTGGTGTGTATGCGCAAATTTCACCAAGTGTTTAAGGTCATCAGCATCCTTAGGTAAAGCTACGGCAAGTGGTTTTTCTTGATAAACAGAAGCATCGGTTGCATAAGCCATCAATTGTGTTTGATGCGCAGAAGTGTGATTAAAAAACAATTCCCCTTTTAAAAGCTTTTGGAGATTTAAAAAATTTGCTTGCATTGAATTGAGTTGCATAAGGCAAATATAAATTTAATTAGGCTGCTCAGTCAAAACTTTTGTTATTTTTAACCTTGTTTATTTACAATTTCTTAAATGCAAATTTTTAGCCCGGTTCAACCTTGTTTATTTCAGTCGTTAAATATTTCCGTAAAGCGAGATGATTTGATAGACACTTACATCTCTGGAAATAAATGGCGAAAGCTTAAATATGTGCTGGAGCGGGTAAAAGCGATAAAAAAAAACCATTTGGTTACTTTTGGTGGCGCTTACTCTAACCATTTATTGGCTACTGCAGCACTTGCAGCACGCCATAATTTAAAGAGCAGTGCTTTTGTACGTGGCGAAAAAGTAGAAAATGAAATGCTAATGCTGTGTAAGCTATTTGGCATGGATCTTATTTTTACAGCTAGAGATTTGTACAAAAACAAAAACTCACTTTTCGACAATTACTTTGGCAAAAATGAAAACTGCTTTTTTATTGATGAAGGCGGCGCAAGCAACGAAGGTGTAAAAGGCTGCGCAGAAATTGTTAAAGAATTGCCGCAACATTACGATCATATTTTTTGTGCGGCTGGAACAGGAACAACCGCTGCAGGCTTACTCAAAGGAATAAACGCACAGGGTTTATCCACAACACTAAATGTAATTCCAGTTTTAAAAGGTGGAGAATTTATTGAAAAAGAAATTGAAAATTATGAAAATGACCTGAGTAAACTACAACTTCATACCAACTATCATTTTGGTGGTTATGCCAAAACAACCCCTCAACTTATACATTTCATCCAAAACTTTGTAGGTGAAACCGGCATCTTGATTGACCCTGTTTATACAGCCAAAATGTTTTACGCCATTTACGATTTAGCACAACAAAATTATTTTAAAAAAGACGCCAAAATTTTAGCCTTACATACCGGCGGATTGTTCGGAATTTTAGGAATGAAAGATAAATTTGAGCAGTTTTTGGGCTGATTTTTGAGCTGAATTATGCTAAAAAATTCAAATCAATAATCAAAATCATAGTTTAAACGATTTAAACCCACTTTTTCTTTTTTTTAACAAAAAAGTGCTTTCATTTTAATTTTACGCACATTTTAGTACATTTGACTAAACCAAATAAATGAAAAATATGTATCAATTAAATGTAGCACCAGGACAAGTAAACCAAGTATTAGCACAACACATCTTAGCCGATGGCTTTGACATGACCTACGACATGGAAAAAAGTCAAGGCGCTTATATCTACGACGCTAAACATAACCGTAAACTGCTTGATTTTTTTACTTGCTTTGCCTCCGTGCCCCTCGGATACAATCATCCTAAAATGGTTAACGACGAAGCATTTAAACACAATCTTTTGCTAGCAGCAATGGCCAATCCCTCAAATTCTGATGTATATACCCAACAATATGCAGAATTTGTTTCTACCTTCTCTAAAATTGGCATTCCATCGTATTTACCACATGCCTTTTTTATAGCAGGTGGTGCTTTAGCTGTAGAAAATGCACTAAAAGTTGCCATGGATTGGAAAGTACAAAAAAACTTTGCCAAAGGCTACAAAACAGAAAAAGGATTTAAAGTTTTACATTTCGAAAAAGCATTTCATGGCCGTTCGGGATATACCCTAAGCTTAACCAACACCCTAGTAGATAAAACCAAGTGGTTTGCCAAATTTGATTGGCCACGCGTAAGTACGCCAGTAGTAAACTTTCCGTTAGTTGGCCACAACTTAACCACCGCACAAGAAACCGAGGCTTTATCAATTGCACAAATTAAGCAAGCGTTTGCCGATCATAAAGATGATATCTGTGCCATCCTTATCGAGCCCATACAATCTGAAGGTGGCGATAACCACCTGCGTGAAGAATTTTTAATTCAACTGCGCCAACTGGCTGATGAAAATGAAGCTTTTTTAATTTTTGATGAGGTACAAACTGGAGTTGGCTTAACTGGAAAATTTTGGTGTCATCAGCATTTTAGCGAAGCCGCTCGTCCAGATATTATTGCTTTTGGCAAAAAAATGCAAGTTTGTGGTATTTTGGTAGGCAATAAAGTGGATGAAATTGAAACCAACGTCTTTAATGTTCCCTCGCGAATAAATTCTACTTGGGGCGGTAATTTAGTAGATATGGTTCGCTCTACGCAAATTTTAAATATCGTTCACGAAGATAAACTTTGCGAAAATGCAGCTAACGTTGGTGCTTATTTACAACAAAATTTAGCGGAAACAGCCAAAAAATACGACAAAATGACCAATGTACGCGGTCGTGGTTTACTTACAGCATTCGATTTCCCGAATAAAGAAATGAGAGATAAATTTGTGCAAAAAGGTATCGAGCATCAAGTGATGTTTTTAGGATGTGGAAACCAATCTATCCGATTCCGCCCGGCGCTATGCATCGAAAAACAACACATCGATGTAGGAATGCAAGTTATAGAAAAAATATTACCCACTTTATAAAACTAAACGAACTTCAAATTACCTCAATTAGTTGCCTACCGCGATGAAGTTTTCGAAAAAATTTCATAATTTTACATTAAGTATTTATTTTTTGAATTAAAAACCAAACACATGAAAAAAAAGTTACTGTTATTATTTGTAACTATTTTGAGTTTTAGCTTTATTGCGTTAGCTCAAAACAGAACAATTATCGGTAAAGTTACCGATGTGACCAACAAAAACGCTATCCCAGGGGTGAGTGTTTTAGTGAAGGGCACCAATCAATCAACCCAAACAAATGCTCAAGGAAGTTACAGTATTACTGTAAATACCAATGCTAAGGTTTTGGTGTTTAAGTATCTTGGCTACCAAGATGTAGAAATACCAATCACTTCATCTAATACCATAGATGCTGCACTTAAAGAAACCTCTTCTACGTTGAACGAATTGGTAGTAGTAGGCTATGGTTCTCAAACTAAAAGAGACGTTATTGGCTCTACAGTTAATCTAAGCAGCAAAGAATTTAAAGACCAACCGCTTTCTTCTTTTGAATCCGCTTTATCGGGTCGTGCAGCAGGTGTTTTTGTAAACCAAAGCTCAGGTAAATTAGGACAAGGTATTCAGATTCGTATTCGTGGAAATTCATCTATTTCGGCTGGTAATCAACCTTTATACGTGGTAGATGGAACGCCAATCGTTTCTCAAGACTTAGGAAGCTTTTCTTCTGAGCCCATGAATCCACTAACAGACATAAACCCAGATGATATTGAAAATATCTCTGTACTAAAAGATGCAGCCTCTGCTGCAATTTATGGCGCAAGGGGATCAAATGGAGTAGTATTGATTACTACCAAGAGAGGTAAAACTGGCCAATCGAAAGTTAATTTTGGTTATTTCACTGGAGTAAGTCAAGCCGCACATTTGAGAGAATTTTTAAATGCGTCACAATACCGCGAATTATTTACAGCAGCAGCTGATAATGTTGGTTATGTTGCTGCAGATGAATTTGAAGCTGAAACTGGAACAACAGATTGGGATAAAAATTTCAATACCGACTGGAACAGAGAAGCCTTCCAAACTGGAAATGTAAATCAATATAACTTTTCAGTGAGTGGTGGCGATGCAAAAACTCAATTTTTAATTGGTGGCAATTACAATGATCAAAATGGTATTTTAGTTGGAAATAGATTTCAACGTATGAATGGAAAAATGAGTTTAGATCATACTGTAAATGATAAATTTAAAGTGGGTTTAAACTTAACTTTAATCAAAAGTTTGAATGACAGGGTAAGTGACGACAATGAGTTTTCAAACCCACTTCAACTTAATGCGCTTCCTCCAATTCAGCCTAAGTATGATGCAAATGGAAAGTTAAATAATGCAACTATCTATTATAATGGTTTAATAGACTTAGAAAACTCTAGCTATTTGCAAACCAATTACCATACATTAGGAAATATCTACACTAACTATAACATTACCCCTCAACTTACGTTTAGAGCTGAGTATGGCTTAGATTTAATCAATCTAAATGAAGATATTTATAAAGGTAAAATCACCTTAGATGGTGGTCCTTCTGGATATGGATACGTAGGAAATTCAACTTCGTTGAACAACAATGTCAATACCACTTTAAACTACACTAAAACCTTCAATAATCATAATCTTCAGGTTTTAGCTGGTTTTAACTATCAGGATATCAAAACCAATTCTTCTTCAGGCTCTGGTAGAGGATTTCCAAATGATAATTTTAAAAAATTAAATAATGCAGCTGTGATCTTAAGTGGTGGATCGAGCGAAAGTAGATATCGCTTTTTATCATACATTTCTCGTGCAAACTACAAATACAAAGATCGTTATTTGGCTAGTGTAAGTGTTAGAGCTGATGGATCTTCACGTTTTGGCGCCGACAATCGCTATGGTATTTTCCCTGCTGCTTCATTAGGATGGATTGCCTCAGAAGAAAGTTTCTTAAAAAACAACAGCACCATTTCGTTTTTAAAATTAAGAACAAGTTACGGTTTAACAGGTAATGCTGAGATTGGAAATTTTGCTTCTAGAACTTTGTACAACACGATTTTTTATGCAAACCAATCTGGTATAGTTCAATCACAAATTGGTACGCCATCCCTTACATGGGAAAATAAAGCAACATTTGACGTAGGTTTAGATTTTGGTTTGTTTAATGGCAGATTAAGTGGAGAACTAGATTATTACCAAAGCAATACGAAAGACTTATTATTAGATTTGCAATTGCCAGCAACCAACGGTTTTACTATCATCACCAAAAACTTAGGTAAATTGTCAAATCAAGGTATTGAACTTACTTTAAATTCTCAAAATATCACTACTAATTCATTTAAATGGACGAGTAACTTTAACATCTCACACAACAAAAACAAAATCACAAACATGCTTGGACAAGTAATTAGTGGTGGTGCTAGACAAGTTGGCTCTGTTAGAGAAAACGAACCTTTTGGGGTATTTTGGGGTAAAAAATATGCAGGAGTTGACCCAGCTAATGGAGATGCGTTGTATTATCAAGCAGATGGAAGTAAATCAAATGATTATGCCGCTGCAATAGAACAAAAAATTGGCGATCCAAATCCTGATTTTATCGGAGGTTTAGGCAATAAGTTCACATACAAAAATTTCGACCTTGATATTCAAACTCAGTTTGTTTATGGCAACGATATTTATAACATTGCAGGTTTCTTCCAATCAGTAAACGGCGATTATTTTGACAATCAAACTGTTGATCAAATGTCTTACTGGAGGAAAGCTGGAGACATCACCAATGTACCTCAACCACGTTTATATGATGGTAACGGCGCTGGAAAATCATCTCGTTGGGTAGAAAATGGTTCTTACTTGCGCTTAAAAGCGGTTACACTTGGTTACAACCTGCCTAAATCTTTTGTGGCAAAAGCTAAAATTCAAAACGCCCGTATTTTTGTATCTGGCTTAAACTTAGCAACATGGACAAAATACAAAGGTTATGATCCAGAAGTAAATGCAACTTACGTAGGTAACGTAAATCTTGGACACGATTTTTACACTTCGCCCCAAGCAAGAACAATTACATTTGGTTTTAATGTTGGATTTTAAATTTAGTAAAATGAAAATGATTAAAAAAATAACATATTTATTTGCCGCAACTATAGTTTTGGCAAGTACTTCGTGCGAAAAAACATTAGACATACAGCCTCAACAAAATATTGATGCTAATGTTGCTTTGCAAAATATTGATGACATCAAAAGTGCTGTTACGGGTCTTTATGGCTTATTGGGTAACGGTGCTCTTTATGGAACTAACTTGAATATACTTTCAGAATTACAAGGATCTGACAGTTATATTTCTTGGAGAGGAACTTTTCAAAGTTATAGACAAGTTGCTAATAAAAACATTGTAGCTGATAATGCAGATGTTTTAAGAACTTGGACAACTTCATATAGAGCAATTATTTTAGCAAACAATATCTTAGACAAACTTAAGACGATCGATCCTTCAAATACAAAAGAAAAAGGTGAAGCTTACTTTGTTAGAGGTGCTTTATATTTCGAGTTGGTAAGATATTATGGATTGCCTTATTTAAACGGGGCAACAAATAGCCAGCTTGGAGTACCAATTGTTACATCAACCGTTTATAACGAAAATCAAGCGAGTGCTAAAACTGCACGTAGCACTGTAGAACAAGTATACGCACAGGCCGAAGCAGATTTATTAAATGCAGTTACCTTTTTGCCAACAGTAAATGATAAAAGATTAACAAAATATGCAGCTATAGCATTTTTATCTCGTTTAAATTTACAAAAAGCAGGTACCGCAGGTGCTGGAGATGCAAACCTAATTAAAGCAAGAGACTTTGCTAATCAGGTAATTTCTTCAAATGTTTTTGGTTTAAATCCTTTAGTTACCATTGCATTTAACAACAGAAACTCTGCAGAAAGTATATTTGAAATTCAACAGAATGATCAAAATAATGCTGGTTCTTCTAACG
>CANHHZ010000024.1 GCA_947460275.1 Sphingobacteriaceae bacterium
TAAATATAATATCATCAGCTAATATTTCGGTGCAAATATAAGTTTTATTATGGCTTACCGCTTCTGCGATTACGGTATGATTTTGAAGATTAACTTTAATTCGATCGGTTACCTCGAAATTAAGCTCTTTTCTTAAATTTTGTATGCGGTTAATCAATTCTCGCGACAAGCCTTCTTGTTTCAATTCGGGAGTAATGGTTACATCCAAGGCAACGGTTAGGCTTCCCATGTTGCTTACCTGCCAGCCAGGTATATCTTCAGCAATAATTTCTACGTCGCTTAAAACGATAGTATATTGCGAGTTTAAAATAGAGATCTCTCCTTCTTTTTCAAATTTAGCCAATTCTTCTTGCGGCATATTAGCTATGGCTTCGCTTACCAATTTCATGTCCTTTCCAACTTTTGCTCCTAAAGATTTAAAGTTTGGTTTTACTTTTTTCTTGATGAAGCCAGCAGTGTCTTGGATAAATTCTATTGCTTTGATATTGGTTTCTGAAAGGATAAGGTCTTTTACCAATTCTACTTTGATTTGAAAGTTTTCATCTAGTACTGGGATAAGGGCTTTTGCCAATGGCTGACGAACATTAATGCCCATTTTTTTGCGTAGGGATAATGCCATTGAAGAAATGTTTTGCGCAAGTTCCATGCGCTCATTCAAATCGTAATCTATCAGTGTAGTGTCAACTTCATTCCAAAGTGTAAGGTGTACAGATTTTTCGGTATGTACTTTTGTGTTGCCTTCTGTTAGTCTAATGTACAGCCAATCGGCAAAGAAAGGCGCAATTGGGCTCATTAGCTGAGCAATAGAAGTTAAGCAGGTGTATAAAGTTTCGTATGCTGCTTTTTTATCATTGGTCATTTCGCCCTTCCAAAAACGACGACGAGACAAGCGAATGTACCAATTGCTCAAATGCTCATCTACAAAAGTTTGGATAGCTCTAGCCGCTTTTGTGGGTTCGTAAGCGTTGTAACTTTCGTCAACCTCTAGGCTTAATGTTTGCAATAGCGATAAAATCCAACGGTCCAATTCGCTCCGTTGTGCTATAGGTGTTTGGTTTTCTATATCAATTTCAAACTTATCTATATTGGCATAAAGCGCAAAGAAGGAATAAGTGTTATAAAGTGTACCAAAAAATTTACGGCGTACTTCATCTAAGCCTTCAAGGTTAAATTTGAGGTTATCCCAAGGAGATGCATTACTGATCATGTACCAACGCGTAGCATCTGCACTGTACGTATTTATAGTGCTAAAAGGATCAACAGCATTGCCTAATCGTTTAGACATTTTGTTGCCATTTTTATCGAGCACCAAACCATTAGAAACTACATTTTTATAGGCAATGCCTAAATTATTTACATGTTTGTTGATGGCTTTTATTTCATCGCTGCTTTCGCTAAGCATTACTGCGATAGCATGCAGGGTAAAAAACCATCCACGGGTTTGGTCTACACCTTCGGCAATAAAATCGGCAGGATAAGCGTTTTCAAATTCTTCTTTATTTTCGAAAGGGAAATGCCATTGCGCATAAGGCATTGCACCGCTATCAAACCAAACATCGATAAGGTCTAGTTCGCGGGTCATTTTTTCGCCTTTTGAAGATACCAAAATTACATCGTCAACATAAGGACGGTGCATGTCTTTTAGTTCAAAATTAGCAGGCATAAAACCAGCGACTTCGGCTTTTTTAATTTCGGTATTTAGCTCTGCAATAGAACCAATACATTTTTCTTCCAAACCATCGGCAGTACGCCAAATGGGTAGTGGAGTACCCCAATAACGCGAACGCGATAAATTCCAGTCCACCAAATTTTCTAACCAATTGCCAAAGCGGCCAGTCCCTGTCGATTCTGGCTTCCAGTTAATGGTCTTATTTAATGCAACCATTTTTTCTTTAATGGCCGTGGTTTTAATAAACCAGCTATCCAAAGGATAATATAAAACAGGTTTGTCGGTACGCCAGCAATGCGGATAAGTGTGTACGTACTTTTCTACCTTAAAGGCTTTATTTTCTTCTTTTAATTGAATGGCTAGTTCTACGTCTACAGATCGCTCTGGAGCCTCTCCATCGGCATAGTATTCGTTTTTAACGTATTTACCTCCATAATCACCACCCAAAGTTGCAATAAATTTTCCTTGTAAATCAACTAACGGAACTGCATTTCCTTTTTCATCTAATACCAACATTGGAGGAATTTCTGGGCTTGCCATTTTTGCAACCCTGGCATCATCGGCGCCAAAAGTTGGGGCGGTGTGTACAATACCAGTACCATCTTCTGTAGTAACAAAATCGCCAGCAATTACCCTAAAAGCGTTTTCTGCATTTTGGTAAGGAAGCGCATAAGGCAAGAGTTGTTCGTATTTTATGCCAACTAAATCGCTACCCAAAAACTCTGCTAAAACAGTGTAGGGTATTTTTTTATCCTCGGCTGTAAAATTGGCAAAATCATCGATGTTTTCGCTTGCAAAGTATTTACCAGCAAACTGTTTGCCAATAAGTGCTTTGGCTAAAATAACCTGAATTGGCTCAAAAGTATATTGGTTAAAAGTTTTTACCAATACATAATCTATTTTGGGCCCAACCGTTAATGCCGTGTTACTGGGTAAAGTCCAAGGTGTGGTTGTCCAAGCCAAGAAGTGTATGCTGCCAAATGCTTTTAAGCCGATAGGCAAGGTGCTTTGTATGGCTTTAAATTGTGCAACAATGGTGGTATCGCTTACATCTCTGTAAGTGCCAGGTTGATTTAATTCGTGCGAGCTTAATCCCGTTCCGGCAGCGGGTGAATACGGTTGTACAGTATATCCTTTGTATAATAAACCTTTGTTGTAAAACGATTTTAAAATCCACCAAAGTGTTTCTATGTATTCGTTGTGATAAGTAACGTATGGATTTTGTAAATCTACCCAGTAACCCATTTTTTCGGTTAGGTCGTTCCATACGTCGGTATAGCGCATCACCTCTTCTTTACAGGCAGCATTATAAGCTTCTACACTAATTTTTTTACCGATGTCGTCTTTGGTGATGCCTAATTTTTTTTCTACTGCAAGTTCAATTGGTAGCCCGTGAGTGTCCCATCCGCCCTTGCGTTTTACTTGATAGCCTTTTAGGGTTTTATAGCGACAAAAAATATCCTTTATGGCACGAGCCATCACATGGTGAATACCAGGCATTCCGTTTGCCGAAGGAGGTCCCTCGTAAAAAGTAAAAGGTTTAGCTTTAGAACGTGTAGAAATACTTTTTTCAAAAATGTTTTCTGATTTCCAAAACTCGAGTATTTCTTCGCCTATTTTTGCTAATTCTAATTGTTTAAATTCCCTATACATCAATCAAATAACTTCAAAATTAAAGGATGCAAAGTTACATTTTTAGAATGAATTTTGGTAGTTTTAGTTGCGCAATTTCAAAAAATTAAGATTGAGTTTTTTTGTTATTGAAATTATCTAGATTTATAAAATAACTTAATGGGTAGTTAAACTTTTTTAGCTGGCCAATGTCTTAAAAATAAATATGTTCAGTCATGAAAAAAACAGCTAATAAATTTTTTATATCATTTATGATATTGCTTGTATTTTGTTCGTTTATAAGATCAGAAAATAATCTTTTTCCATATCAGCAATTTGGATTAACAAAAAGACAAGCAGCGGCTCATTTGTTAAATCGTTTTACTTATGGCGCAACTGAAGCTGATATTGATGCGGTAGAGAAAATGGGCTTAGAAAAATGGTTTGAGCAACAACTGAAAGGCAATTTTACTGACAAAGAGCTCCAGCAAAAACTGTCTAGCTTTGATGCTATAAATTTGAGCAATACAGCTGTAGAAAATATCTATCCCCGTAATGCTCAACTTATTACTTTGGCGGTTAAAAATGGATATGTCAAAAAGGATGATATTAAAACCGATGACAAGGCTTACAAGGAGCAAATCCAATCTTTGATGAGAGATAAGGGCTACAAGCCGCAACAAGAGCTGTTTAGACAGTTTATCAATCAGAAAATATTACGTGCAATTTATACCCAAAATCAGTTGAGAGAATTGATGACCGATTTTTGGTTTAACCATTTTAATGTTTCCTTAACTAAAAACCAATGTGCAATCTATGTTCCTGCTTTTGAGCGTGATGTAATTAGACCAAATGTATTTGGCAATTTTGAAGATTTATTATTTGCCACGGCAAAGTCTCCAGCCATGTTAATGTATTTAGACAATTTTAGCAGTTCGGGTACCGATTTGTCAAGCTCAAATGAAATGTCTGATGTGACTGAAAAACCATTTTTACGTAAAATGAAGCTGGCTAACCAAAATAAAAAAGCTAAAAATAATAAAGGGCTAAATGAAAATTATGCTCGAGAAGTGATGGAACTTCATACTTTAGGTGTTGAAGGAGGCTATACACAAAGCGATGTTACCCAGGCCGCTCGTGTACTAACGGGCTGGACCATAGCGCCAATGGGCGAGAATGGATATGGCGCAAATATCAAAAAACTTATAGATAAAGTTGGTGAAAATAACCTGACTAAAAATGGTTTTATACGCCAAGGCGATTTTATGTTTGTTCCAACCCGACATGATAGTGGAGAAAAAACAGTATTGGGCAAAAAGTTTGATTCGGGTGGTTTTGATGAGGGGGTAGCCCTTTTAAAAATGTTAGCGCATCATAGTTCGACTGCAAAATTTATTTCTAAAAAGATAGCCACACGTTTTGTAAGCGATCATCCGCCACAAAGTTTAATAGATAAAATGAGCGAAAGTTTTTTAAAGAGCAAAGGGGATATTAAAACCGTATTGCTCACCATGGTAAATGCTCCCGAATTTTGGAGTGCTGACGCCTTGAGAGAAAAAACAAAATCTCCTTTTGAGTTTACCATAAGTGCTGTCAAAATTTTAGGTGCATCGGTAAATCAGCCTTATCAGCTTTACCATTGGATAACAAAAATGGGACAGCAAATGTATTCTTACCAAGCGCCTACTGGTTTTCCAGACAACGGGCAATATTGGATAAACACGGGTTCATTATTAAATAGAATGAATTTTGGTTTGGCTTTGGCTGCACAACGCATTCCGGGCATAAGGATAGATTTAATGGCATTAAATAAGTATAAAGAGCCAGAAAGTGCCGAGGCAGCGTTAACTACTTATAGCAAAATTTTTATGCCCGAACGAAAACTGGACTCTACAATAGAACGGTTAAAGCCAATGTTAACCGACCCTAATTTAGAAACCAAAGTAGCAGAGGCAGCTACGAAATATATAACCCCATTAGGCATGGACATAGTTGATGAGCAAGGGTTAATGAAGGAAGAGCAACTAAAAAATAAGAAAGTACCGGTTGTTGGTATAAGCACCATGCTCTCGCAGGTAGTGGGTATAATTATAGGTTCACCAGAGTTTCAACGCAAATAGAATATTATGATTTCAAGAAGAGGATTTGTAAAGGCAGGTGGGTTGGCATTGTTTGGAATAAGCTTAGGCGGTATTCCAAGTTTTTTGGCAGAAGCAGCAGCTTCTACGCTAACCCCCGCCTTGTTTAAGAAGAAAAAAATAATGGTTTGTATTTTTCAACGAGGTGCGATGGATGGTTTAATGGCCGTAACCCCTTTTACCGACAATTTTCTAAAAGCAGCTCGCCCAACTTTATTTATGTCGGCTGCTCAAGGTGGAAAAACCAAGCCTTTGATAGATTTAGATGGAAAATTTGGACTTCATCCTTCAATGGAGGCTTTTGCGTCTGTGTTTAGAGCAAAACAAATGGCAATTGTACACGGTATAGGCTCACCTAATCCCACACGTTCGCATTTTGATGCGCAAGATTATATGGAGTCGGGTACACCATTCAGCAAAGGCACATCAAGCGGATGGCTGAACAGAGCTGTTGGTTTATTGGGGCACGAAGCTGCAACTCCTTTTCAGGGCGTAAGTTTAACTTCTTCTCTGCCTAGGTCTTTTTATGGCAATAACCCATCTGTAGCGATTAGTAATCTATCTGATTTCAATATTCAGCTAAAAGGAAATCAAGCTGATGCAAATAAGGCGGCAAAAAGTTTCGAAGATTTATACGATCAAGCTTCTTCCAGTTTATTAAAAGAAACTGGAAAAGAAAGCTTTGAAGCCATTAAAATGCTTCAAAAAACAAATACACAGACTTATAAGCCAGAGTATGATGTGGTATATCCAAATAGTGCTTTGGGCAAATCATTAAAACAAATTGCTCAATTGATTAAAATGGACGTAGGTTTGGAAGTGGCTTTTGCCGAATCTGGTGGATGGGATACGCATTTTAATCAGGGTACAGATACTGGTATTTTCGCTAGAAATGTAAACGATTTGAGCAGTAGTATTATGGCATTTTGGACAGATTTGACCAAATATCAGGATGAGGTAACTGTAATGACTATGACTGAGTTTGGCCGAACTGTTGCCCAAAATGGAACTGGGGGTACAGATCATGGTCGTGCCTCTTGCAATTTTATTTTAGGGAACGATGTAAATGGCGGTATGGTTCATGGTATTGTAAATCCATTGGCAAAAGAAAATCTCGAAGATGGTAGAGATTTAGCTGTTACAACTGATTTTAGAAGTGTATTTAGCGAGGTTGCAGATAAGCATTTGGGGATCAACAATGATAAAATATTGTTTCCAAATTGGGATGCTAAACAAATTGGTGTAATGAAAAAAGTATAGTGGTTGTTGGCTTTTTTTTAGCTTTAATGCCTATTTTTACAAAATGAAACATGCCAAAGAGCAGGTAGAAGCTACTGCCAACGCCATCAAAGATCACTTTATACCAAAAAATCCTGATGAACAATCGTTTGATTTTTGTTTTACCATTTCGCCAGCTGCAAATTATAAAGCTAATTATGAGAAAGATGCAAAAGGAAATTGGATTTTAATTAACTGCCAGGAAGACGTTAAGCTTTAAGGAATAATTTCTCACGTTTTAAAATGTATTCAAAAATACCCTCGATTGGTTTTTGTAAAATTTTACCCACCTTAATGCTGTTTTTTGCGCATACAGCTCGCAATTCGTCTTGATAATAAAAGGCTATTGAACCCACAAAATGGCAATCTAATTTTTTGTAATTGCTGTAAGAACTAATGTTAGTGTCTACAAATTCTTGAAAACCATTACGTAAAATTTCTTGTATGAAAGGGTGAGCTTTATAATTAATCATAAATCGGCTAAAAGTGGCGAGATATGTGTTTGGAAAAGGTTTATGATAAATATTTTGTATAACGGTTGTTTGATCAACTTCAAAAGTTTTTTCGAATTCGGCAGCCAAATCTTCTGGCATATTTTGGTAGAGGTACGAAACCAATACTTTTTTTCCAAAATAAGTTCCTGAACCTTCATCTCCCAGTACATAACCAAGGCCATTATTACTTTTGTGCACTTCTTTGCCATCAAAATAGGAAATATTAGATCCAGTACCTAAAATACAAGTTAGGCCTTCGTTATTGCCGCATGTTGCATAAGCAGAACCAATTAAATCGTTATCAATACTAATAAATGCCTTGGTAAAAAACGCCGACAGCCCGTTAGAAATGACCTCATGTTTATCGGGTGATGAACAACCTGAACCAAAAAAATAAATCTCTTTAATCTCCTCAGCATATTTTGCTAACTCTTTGTTTTTTGTGAGAATTTTTACCACATCCTGGGCATTCACAAAATAAGGATTGATTCCCTGTGTTTGAAAAGATATGGTTTGGTTAGGGCTATAAGCTCGCCAGTCTGTTTTAGACGAGCCACTGTCTGCAACTAAAATCATGTTCTTAAAATCAATATTTATTGGATAGTTAGAGAGTTGCTTATTTCTTTAAGCTCAATTTCTGCCAATTTAGCTTGAAACTGTGCTTCTAAAAATCGGCTTGTTGCGGTAAGAGAATTTTTTTGTGCTTCGCGAAGTTCTAGGGGCGAAATACTACCCAAACGATACTTTTCTAAGGTAATATCTAAGTTCTGATTGGCATTTTCTACATTGTTACCTTCTAAATTTACCATTTCTAGGGCGGTGGTATAATTTTGATAAGCTGTTGTAAGTTGAGCTACAATGGTTTGTTTCAGTTTTTCTATGCCCAATTCGCTAGAGTTGATTTCTATCTTTGCATTGCGCTCATTTTGTTTTTGTAAAAATCCATTAAAGATATTTACGCTTGCAGTTAATCCATAGGTGAGACCGGTTGCTTTAAAATTAGTGTTAAAGCCAGTGGGTGTAGCGCTTCGAGAAAATTCGTAGCCACTATTTAAACTTATTTGAGGATAACGATTTGCTTTAACTGCCTTTAAATTTAATTCGGCAATTTTTTTATTCATGATAGCGCTTTGTAAATTTGGATTTAGGCTTGTTGCTAAATCTGCTAGAGTAGTGTAATTTAAACTTTTATCAATGTTAATTTGATTTTCAACACTAAATTTGGTGTTTACATCACGTGCCAAGAGTTGGTTTAAAGCTACTTTGTAATTTGCTAATGTGTTTTTTTGTTGCAAATAGATAGAGGTATCGGTGTTGTAATCTACTTTTGCGCTTAATACATCAAGTTTAGATCCTCTTCCAATTTTCAATTTATTGTTGGCTATAGCTAAACGAAGATTTGAAATGTTAAGCGCACTATCAGAAGCCATCACAAGTTGTTGTTGTTTGGCTATATTGTAATAAGCAATAATTACGTTTGATATTGTGGTTAAAATTTGTGTTTTTGTTTTTACTTCGCCTTGCTTTTCTAAAGTTTTAAGTTTGTCGTAATTGGCAAACATTTTAAACCCGTCAAAAACTGTCCAATCTAATCCAATGCCATAACCCAAGTTAGTATTCTTTGCTCCGTTGATAATTCTCTGAGTGCCACTTGCCTGGGTTTGCACTGCATTTTGTAAGCCTCCGCCAGTTCTAAAATTTCCGGTAGCGGTAGGTAGTATGCCCGCATTACCTAAATTTACGTTGTTTTTTGCAATATCAACTTCGTTTTTTACTAATTTAATGTCGTAGTTGTTGGCTAAGGCAGTGGCTATTACATCCTGTAAGTTTAATTTTTGTTGCGCCAATAATTTTCCACTCGTTAGCGTTAGGCTGATAAATAATACCAAATGCTTAATCTTCATTTTGTTTACTTTTTAGGGCTTCTTCAGCCGATGCTGCATTTAATGAGTTTATCAAATCGTTATTTGTTTTATGCTCTTTAGACCAAGCTGCGTAAATAGCTGGGATCACAAATAAGGTTAAAATTAAAGAGAACAAGGTACCACCTATAATTACGGTTCCCATACTCATTCTGCTTTTTGCTGCGGCTCCAATGGCCATAGCTATTGGCAATGCTCCTATGGCAATGGCCAAACTTGTCATTAATATAGGGCGCAACCTAGAAATTGCAGCCTCTCTAATGGCATCATGTACAGATTTTCCTTGTTCTTTTAACTGATTTGCAAACTCAACAATTAAGATGCCGTTTTTGGTTACTAAACCAATGAGCATAATTGTTCCAATCTGACTAAAAATGTTCCAGCTTTGTCCGCATAACCACAGCGACAAAAAGGCGCCTGCTACAGCCATTGGAACCGTTAGGATGATGATTACTGGGTCTTTGAAACTTTCAAATTGAGCAGCCAATATTAAATAAACTAACAAAAGTGCCAACCCAAAGGCGAATAAAGTGTTTGATGAACTTTCTTTAAAATCTCTTGACTCGCCACTTAAATCTGTTGTAAAACTATCGTCTAAAACTTTTGCAGCGATTTCGTCCATGGCTTCAATACCATCTCCGATACTTTTACCGGGCGCTAAACCAGCAGAAACAGTTGCAGCAATAAAACGATTGTTTCGGTACAATTGCGGAGGACTGCTCTGTTCTTTTGCACTAATTAAATTGTCTAATTGGATCAGTTCGCCTTTGTCGTTTCTTACATAAACAGAACTCAAATCTAAGGGGTCTTTTCGGTCTTTTATATCAAATTGGCCAATTACTTGATATTGTTTTCCGTTCATAAAGAAATAAGAAAAACGCTGCCCACTAAGCCCAAGTTGCAATGTTTGCGCAATATCTATAATTGAAACCCCTAAATTTTTGGCTTTGTCTCTGTCAATGGTTAGGTTGATTTCTGGCTTGTTAAATTTTAGGTTCACATCAGACATGGCAAACACAGGGCTTTTAGCCACTTCATCCATAAACAGGGGCACTTTTTCTCTTAATTTTTTGAAATTTTGGGCTTGTATAATGTAGTTGATGGGTAAACCTCCTCGTCTACCAACAGAAATGGTAGGTTGTTGGATAACTGTTACCTTGCCTTCGGTAAATTTTTTGGTTATTTTGGTTAGCTTCTCTGCAATTTCCTTTTGACTACGTTTACGCTCATTTGGTTCTGTAAGGCCAATGCGGGCAAAACCAGTATTTGTAGCGCCTGTTCCTGCAAAGCCTGGTGCGGTAACGGTAATGGCTACCTTTTTTTCTGGTAAAGAGTCTAAAAGCAATTGGTTTATTTTGCCCATAAAATTATCTGTGTAAGCAAAAGAGGCGCCTTCTGGAGTACTTACAGACATGTTTATGGCATTCCTATCATCGTAAGGAGCGGTTTCTTTTTGTAATAAATTCCAGAAAAGTACAATTAAACCTAAACAAGCAATAATTATTGGAGCTGCTAACCATTTTCTGTTTAAAAAGGCATTCAAATTTTCTTTATAAGCCTCATTTAATTTTACAAAATAAGGTTCTGTAAAGTTGTAAAATTTACTAGGTTTATGGCCACCTTTTTTCATTAAATAAGCATTGAGCATTGGTGTAAGTGTAAGAGACACAAATGCCGAAATCAAGACAGCAGAACCAATTACAATCCCAAATTCTCTAAAAAGCCGCCCTACAAATCCTTGTAAAAATATGACAGGCAAAAACACGGCTGCTAAGGTGATAGAAATAGAAATTACGGCAAAAAATATTTCGTTCGAGCCTTTAATCGCTGCTTCTATTGGCGAATATCCTTCTTCCACCTTTTTAAATATATTTTCGGTAACCACAATCCCGTCATCAACTACTAATCCTGTAGCCAATACGATGGCTAAAAGAGTGAGTACATTGATAGAAAATCCAAAAATGTACATGATAAAAAATGTGGCAATAAGTGATACTGGAATATCTATTAAAGGACGGAACGCAATGGCCCAATCTCTAAAAAATAAATATATAATTAAAATCACCAACACCAACGATATCAAAATTGTTTCAGCAACTTCTGTAACTGATCTTTCGATAAAAAGGGTGTTATCTAAAGCTACTTTTAATTTAATATCTGCTGGCATATCTGCCTTCAATTTTTCAAAACGTTTGTAAAACTCTTTACTAATTTCTAAATAGTTTGCCCCAGGTTGAGGGATTATCGCTACGGCAACCATCAATTTTCCCGATTCGCGTAATACGGTTTCTTCATTCTCAGAACCCATTTCCACAAGTGCAACGTCTTGTAGTTTTACAACATTGTTGTTGTCTTCTTTTAGTATAAGATTATTAAACTCTTCGGCATTGCTTAGTTTACCTAAGGTTTTAATGGTGAGTTCTGTGGTTGCGCCTGTTATTTTTCCTGAGGGTAGTTCTACATTTTCCCTATCAAGGGCGGTAATAATATCTCTGGCGGTTAAACCGTAAGATGCGAGTTTGTTTGGGTCTATGCGCACTCGTATTGCATATTTTCTCTGACCTTGAATTTGGACACTACTTACGCCTGGTATGGTTTGTATTCTATCGGCGACCACATTTTCGGCAAAATCGCTAAGGTCTGTTACGCTTCTTTTATCACTTTGAATGGTCATGGAGATGATAAAATCTGAGTTTGCATCGGCTTTGCTTACCACTGGTAACCCATCAATATCTTTTGGAAGGTTACGTGCAGCTTGCGACACCTTATCACGCACATCATTTGCCGCCTCGTCTATGTTTTTGCCTAAATTAAATTCAATCGTAATGTTGCTAGTTCCTTGGTTACTGGAAGAGGAGATATTTCGAATTCCATCGATAGAATTGATAGATTTTTCTAAAGGTTCTGTAATTTGTGATTCGATGATATCAGAGTTTGCACCTGGATAAGAGGTGCGTACAGAAACTACCGTTGGGTCTATGGACGGGTATTCTCTTACACCCAAAAAATTATAGCCAATTACGCCAAATAATATAATCATTAGGTTCATCACGATAGCGAGAACCGGTCTTTTTATGCTCGTAGTAGAGATACTCATGTTTTATTGATTAGCCAGTTTTACCTTAACAAGAGTTTCGGGTTTGATAGACATTGTTCCGGTGGTTAGTACCGTATCGCCAACTTTTAATCCAGAGGTAATTAAAATCTTTTCGGCAGTTCTTGCGCCTGCTTCTACTTCAATAGGTGTAGCCATTCCGTCTTTTGTGATAAAAACCATTTTTCCTTTTAAGGTAGGGATAATAGCTTCTGTAGGAATTAAAAGGGCATCTTTTATGGTGCTTAAAGACAACTTTACTTTAGCAAAAGCGCCTGGTACAAGTTCATTATTGGTGTTTAACGACAAAGCTTTGATTTGTAAAGTACGTGTTTGTTGGTTAATACCTGGCTCTAAGGCATACACTTTGCCTTGATAATTTTTTCCGTTGCTATTTGTAATGAACGTTATTGTTGAGTTTACCTTAATTTGCCCTGCATATTTCTCTGGTACCGAAAAAGAAACTTTAATAGGGTTGGTACTCGATAAATTGGCAATTACTGAGGCAGGAGTTAAGTATTCTCCAACAGAAATAGCTCTTAAGCCTATTTTTCCAGTAAACGGAGCTGTTATCGTGGCCTTTTCTAATTGGGCTCTTATCAATTGTGTTTTTGCTTTCAACGATTGTAAATCTGCAAAGGAAGTTTCATATTCTTCTTCGCTGATGGCACCTTTGGCAAGGAGTTGTTTAGCTCTAGTTTCGTTTGTGGCCGATAAATTTTGTTTGGTAATTGCTTCGCGCAGTTGCGCTTGAATTTCTTTGTCGTTTATTTTTACCAATACAGCTCCTTTGCTTACGTTTGCGCCTTCTTTGAAGAAGATTCCGGTTACCAAGCCAGATACTTCGCTGTGTAAAACGACTGATTCGTTGGCTTCGATATTACCTGCTACCTCCAATTCGCTATTAAATTCGCTGGTTTTTACCACTATTCCTTCAACCATTGTTGGGGGTTTAGGCTTGTCGCCTTTGCCCATGGCGCCTTTTGAGCCTCCTTTAGCAGCTCCACCTTCTCCTTCAAGTTGTTTGTTGGCCGAAATGCGGTAATAAATTAAATAAACTAATCCTAAGGTTAATAAAATATAAACGATGTATCTAGTCTTCATTGGTTGTTTTTTATTCTTGCAAAAATATTTAAATCTTTTGACTTTATTTTTTGATGTACTAAGTATGTTACAGCATAATTATGAATAAAGTGTCAAAAAAAAGGTAGAAATCTTATTTTTGTTAGCGATTATACTTAATGCATTTTACTAACTAGGCATTTTGGTAAAAATCGGTATAATTGTGCTAAATAAATACAACCTGTAATTTAATATTAATGAAAAAATCAATTTTAGGATTAGCGGCATTGCTCTCATTTAATGTGGCAGCTAAATCTCAAGTAAAAATCAGCTTCGAAGTTAGCTTTAAAGAGCCTCAGGCGCACTATGCAGAAGTGAAAATGGACATGGCCGGTATGGCCACCAAAAATTATGTAGATGTAAAAATGCCAGTTTGGACACCCGGCTCGTATTTGGTTCGGGAATTTGCAAAAAGTGTAGAAAACTTTGGCGCTACAGCAAACGGAAAGGCAGTTAAGGTAGAAAAAGTTACTAAAAATACATGGCGTGTTTATAATGCAAAAGCTGATGTAGTAAAAATTAATTACCGTGTTTATGCCTTCGAAATTTCGGTAAGAACTGCGTTTATTGATGCTTCTCATGCCTTTTTATCGTCGGCAAATATTTTTATGTACCCTGCCGGAATGCTCAAAACACCAAGTACTGTTAAAATTATTCCATTTGGTGATTGGGACAAAGTAAGCACTGGGTTAGAACCCGTAGCCGGACAAAAATTTACCTACACCGCTGCTGATTTTGATATTTTATATGATAGCCCTATTGAAGTAGGTACGCAAGATGTTTTTGAATTTACTGCAGCTGGTGTAAAACACGAAGTAGCCATGTATGGCGGGGGTAATTACGATAAAGGGCGTTTAAAAGTTGATATAGCTAAGATTGTAGAGCAAGCTACGGCTGTTTACGGCGAAAATCCAAATAAACACTATACTTTTATTGTGCACAATTATGCACAAGGTGGCGGTGGTTTAGAACATTTAAACTCTACGGTTTTGGGGGCATCTCGCAACGCATACGCTACAGAAAGAGGATATAATGGCTTCTTAGGTTTGGTAGCTCACGAATATCATCACTTATGGAATGTAAAAAGATTACGACCAGTTGCTTTAGGCCCATTTGATTACGATAACGAAAATTATTCTACAAACTTGTGGATAGCGGAAGGTTTTACTTCATATTATGAAAACAAATTTATGTTGAGAGCTGGTTTTGGTACACCTGAAAGCTTCGTAGCTGGTTTGGCTGGCGCTGTGGGTACCGTAATGAATACACCAGGGGCTAAAATCCAATCGGCGGCTTCCTCAAGTTTCGATGCATGGATTATCGGTTACCGCCCTAACGAAAATTCTAAAAATAATTCAATATCTTATTACAATAAAGGCGAAGTTGTAGGATTATTAATGGATCTAGCCATTGCAAATGCAACCAAAGGTGAAAAAAGTTTAGATGATGTAATGAAAGCGATGTATTATCAGTGCAAGAGCTTAAAACGTGGTTATACCGATGCAGAGTTTAAAGCAATGGTAGAGAAAATAAGTGGCATTAGCTTTACTAACTTTTGGGATAAGTATGTTAATGGTACCGATGATATAGAATATGCGAAATATTTAGCCTATGCTGGTGTTGATATGGTAAATGAAAACGAAGGCAAAAGCATCCCATATTTTGGCGCATCAGCCGCCAGAGGAACTGGTAAAGTTATTGTGGCTTCGGTAACACGTGGTTCGGGTGCATGGAATGGCGGTGTAAATGTAAACGATGAAATTGTTGCCATTGATGGCGTACCTGCCGAGATGAACTTAGAAAGAATGCCACAAATTACTGGCAAAAAAGTTGGGGAAGTGATAAAGGTAAGTGTTGTTAGAGATGGTTTGAAGAAAGAGCTAAATATTACCTTAACAGCCAATGATGCAGTAAAATTTAAAACCAGTCTAAATTCAAATGCTAGCCCCTTACAA
>CANHHZ010000025.1 GCA_947460275.1 Sphingobacteriaceae bacterium
AAACGTCTCAATTTGAGGCGTTTTTTTTTGAAAAAATTTTTGCATTTATTATTTTTTGGTATATTCACCATGTGCATCCATTAGCAAATCTTGCCTATGCTTATTAGTGGTTTTTTAGCTTATTTACAAAACGAAAAAAGATATTCGCCGCATACAATTACTGCCTATAAAAATGATTTAGCTCAGTTTAGCCTGTTTTTACAAAATCATTTCAAAATCGATTTTATTGTTGTAGAACCTGCTCATGTACGTAGTTTCATGGTGTCGCTCTTGGAAAATAAAGTTCGGGAAAACGCAATTGGCCGTAAAATATCTACACTGCGTAGCTTTTATAAATATCTACTTCGTGAAAAGCAGCTCCAAAAAAATCCAATGTCTTTGATTAAGGCTCCGAAAGTGCCAAAGCGTTTACCAGTTTTTATTGAAGAGACCAAAATGAATGCCTTATTGGATCACGATGAAATTTTTAATGACAGTTTTTCTTCTCAAAGAGATCGAATGGTGTTGGAAATTCTTTTTGGTACTGGTATTCGTTTAGCGGAACTACTAAAGCTAAAAGATACGGATATTAATATTTACGAAGGAACTATCAAGGTAATGGGTAAAAGGAGTAAAGAACGAATTATTCCAATACACTCCACTTTGCTCGAACAATTAAAGGCTTACTTGGTTTTAAAGGCAGCGCAAAGTTTTGCCGGTAAAAGTGATTATATAGTAGTAACCAATACTGGTGGTGCAGCTTACCCTAAACTAATTTATCGTATTGTTCATCATTATTTGTCATTGATATCAACTCAAGTTAAAAAGAGCCCACATATTTTAAGGCACTCTTTTGCCACTAGTTTGCTCAACAATGGCGCCGATTTAAATGCCATAAAAGAGCTTTTGGGACATGCCAATTTGGCTGCAACACAAGTGTATACCCATAATTCAGTAGCACGTCTAAAATCTATTTATAAACAAGCCCATCCAAAGGCATAAAAAAAGGAGGAAAAATGAAAATCAGTGTACAGTCAATCCATTTCAATGCAGACAAAAAATTATTAGAATTTATTCAAAAGAGAGTTGATAAGTTAGATTTATTTTTTGACCAGATCACTAGTGGGGAAGTTTATTTGAAGTTAGAGAATGTAGAAGATGAAGCCAATAAAATTTCCGAAATTAAATTGTTAGTTCCTGGATGCACGTTTTTTGCCAAAGAACAGTGTAAATCTTTTGAAGAGGCTACCGATTTGGCTATAGAATCCTTAAAAAAACAAATTGCCAAGCATAAAGAAAAAACACGTGCCAAGTTAAGCGAGCACAAAGCATTGTTAAATGAAAACGAAGTGACTGATTATTAAGGTTATATTTCCGATATCTATAAATAACTATTTAGCGGGCTATAACCCGCCAAATTTTTTTTTAAAATAAATTTTTTTGAAAGATTTATTTGTGTAGATTTGCATTCCATTTGAGAAAGGGCGTTGGCCAGTTCAGAAATGTTTGTTCTGTGAAAGTTTAATTTTGATATCAAACTAACTCAAGTAGTTAGATAAGATATAAGCCTCCTTAGCTCAGCTGGTAGAGCAACTGACTTGTAATCAGTAGGTCATTGGTTCGATTCCGATAGGAGGCTCTTTTAGTTTTAAGGTTTAGTTATAAATTTAAAATTAAAAGCGGGGGAGATTCCAGAGCGGCCAAATGGGACAGACTGTAACTCTGTTATCGCAAGATTTCGAAGGTTCGAATCCTTCTCTCCCCACCAATTAGTTAACAGTTTCTAGTTAACAGTTGTCAGTTAAATTAACTGGAAACTGAAATTTGGAAACGGAAACTAAAAAGCGGAAGTAGCTCAGTTGGTAGAGCGATAGCCTTCCAAGCTATAGGTCGCGAGTTCGAACCTCGTCTTCCGCTCAATGGGCAAGTTAGCAAAGAATGGCTGTTAGGGTTTTCTCAATAGCTAAAACTGAGAACTAAAAAGCCGACTTAGCTCAGCGGTAGAGCACTTCCTTGGTAAGGAAGAGGTCATGGGTTCAATTCCCATAGTTGGCTCAAAATAAATGAGTACTTTGTTAGCTGCTTTTAAGCAGTAGACAAGGTTTTTTGTATTAAAAATTGTATCAAACAATAAATAAATAAAAAAGTTAACCTACTAATAAGTATAAAAACATGGCAAAAGAAAAGTTTGACCGCAGTAAGCCGCACTTAAATATCGGCACTATCGGTCACGTTGACCACGGTAAAACAACCTTAACAGCAGCTATCACTAAAGTGTTATCTGATGCTGGTTTATCTGAGGCGCGTTCATTTGATTCTATTGACTCTGCTCCAGAGGAAAAAGAAAGAGGTATCACAATTAACACAGCTCACGTTGAGTATTCAACAGCTAACCGTCACTACGCACACGTTGACTGTCCAGGTCACGCGGATTATGTGAAAAACATGGTTACTGGTGCTGCTCAAATGGACGGTGCTATCATCGTTGTAGCGGCCACAGATGGTCCGATGCCACAAACCCGCGAGCACATTTTGTTGGCTCGTCAGGTAGGTGTGCCTTCATTAGTTGTTTTCATGAACAAAGTTGATATGGTGGATGATCCGGAATTACTAGAACTAGTAGAGATGGAAGTTCGCGAATTATTATCTTTCTATGAATTCCCTGGTGATGATATCCCTGTGATTCAAGGTTCAGCTCTTGGTGGTTTGAATGGCGATCCGAAATGGGTAGGCAAAATCATGGAATTGATGGATGCTGTAGATAGCTACATTCCAATTCCTCCACGTTTAACTGAGCTTCCATTCTTAATGCCTGTTGAAGACGTATTCTCGATCACTGGTCGTGGTACTGTTGCAACAGGTCGTATCGAGCGTGGTGTAATCAATTCAGGAGATCCAGTAGAGATCCTTGGTATGGGTGCAGAAAATCTTAAATCAACTGTAACAGGTGTTGAGATGTTCCGTAAAATCCTTGATTATGGTGAAGCTGGTGATAACGTAGGTTTATTGTTACGTGGTATTGAAAAAACAGATATCCGTCGTGGTATGGTAATTTGTAAACCAGGTTCAGTAACTCCTCACACTGATTTCAAAGCTGAAATCTATGTATTGTCAAAAGCTGAGGGTGGTCGTCACACGCCATTCTTTAACAAATACCGTCCACAATTCTATTTCCGTACCACAGATGTTACTGGTGAAATTTCACTAGCTGAAGGAACTGAAATGGTAATGCCAGGTGATAACGTTACAATTACTGTGAAGTTAATTAACGCAATCGCTATGGAAAAAGGTCTACGTTTCGCTATCCGTGAAGGTGGTAGAACAGTAGGTGCTGGTCAGGTAACTGAAATATTAGTTTAATCAAATACCCTTAACAAGGTATAAAAAATAGGATTGCAAAGTACTTGAGATAATTTCTTGGGTACTTTGCTTTCTAATTACGGGAATAGTTCAATGGTAGAATAGAGGTCTCCAAAACCTTTGATCAGGGTTCGAATCCTTGTTCCCGTGCATAAAATTATAAATATGGCTAATGTAGTTCAATTTATCAAAGAATCGTACGAAGAGATGGTCCAAAAGGTTACATGGCCTAGTTGGAGCGAATTGCAAAATTCTGCAGTACTTGTTTTAACAGCATCCTTAATAATTGCTCTTGTGGTATTCGCCATGGATAAGGGTGCTTATTATATTTTACAAACTATTTATAATTCACTTTAAATAATATTACTAGATGAATGATCAGTTAAAATGGTATGTAGTTAGAGCTGTAAGTGGTAAAGAGAAGAAGGTAAAACAGTATATCGATTCTGAAATTAGCCGTTTAGGTTTTTCTCATCTGGTTCCTCAGGTATTGATCCCTATGGAGAAATACTACCAAATGAAAGAAGGAAAAAAAATTGCTAAAGAACGCAACTTTTACCCTGGTTATGTTTTAATTGAAGCTGCTTTAGATGGCGAGTTAGAACACATAATCAAAGCAGTAAATAGTGTAATAGGTTTTTTGGGCGATAAAGCTGGTAATCCAATACCAATGCGCCAGGCAGAAGTTAACCGTATTTTAGGTAAGGTTGATGAAATGAGCCAACAAAGCGAAACCATGAATGTATCTTACTTTGTAGGTGAAAACGTGAAAGTAATGGATGGTCCTTTTAATGGTTTTACCGGAGTTATCGAAGAGGTGAACGAGGAGAAGAAAAAATTAAAAGTTATGGTTAAAATATTTGGTCGTAAAACACCACTTGAGCTTAACTATATGCAAGTAGAAAAAGAGTAATTGTCTACGTCAATATTTTTAAAGAGTTGCCCAAAAGGCAACTCTTTTTGTTTTGTTTTTACTTTATTCTACTTAAATAATAACGAAAACTTAGATGTAGGATAAATAAAAATTATTTTACATAATTTGTTGTAATACTGCTAGATAATTTTTATCTTTGCAGTCCTTTTTGCTTATAGACTAAGTCAAAAGGAACCAAAATGTTACATGCTTCCAATATTTAACATTGAGTATTACAATTAACAAATCAGAAAATGGCAAAAGAAGTCGGTGCACTTGTTAAATTACAGATCAAAGGCGGAGCCGCAAATCCATCACCACCAGTAGGTCCTGCATTGGGAGCTAAAGGTGTGAATATCATGGAGTTTTGCAAGCAATTCAACGCTCGTACCCAAGATAAGCCAGGTAAAGTATTACCAGTTGTGATTACTGTATATGTGGACAAGTCTTTCGAATTCATCATCAAAACCCCTCCAGTGGCTATCCAATTGTTGGATGCTACAAAATTAACGAGTGGTTCTGCTGAGCCCAACCGTAAAAAAGTTGGTTCGGTGACTTGGGATCAAGTTAAGTCAATTGCTGAAGATAAGATGACGGATTTAAATGCCTTCACTATCGAATCTGCTATGAAAATGGTAGCAGGTACAGCACGCAGTATGGGAATTACCGTTAGCGGTGATGCACCCTGGACAAATTAATTAACAAAAAAACAGTTTACAACAGTGGCGAAATTAACAAAAAATCAAAAACTGGCACACGCTAAACTAGAATTCGGTAAATCGTATTCCCTAAAGGATGCGGCTGCTTTGGTAAAAGAGATTACTACAACTAAATTTGATGCATCGGTTGATATTGATGTAAGTTTAGGTGTAGATCCACGTAAAGCCAATCAAATGGTACGTGGTATAGCTACTTTACCTCATGGTACAGGTAAAACTGTACGTGTTTTGGTACTTTGTACTCCTGATAAGGAAGAAGAGGCTAAAGCAGCAGGAGCTGATTTCGTTGGTTTAGACGAATATGTGGCTAAGATTGAAAGTGGTTGGACAGATGTTGACATTATTATCACTACTCCTGCTTGTATGGCAAAAGTAGGTAAGTTGGGCCGTGTTTTAGGTCCGCGTAACCTTATGCCAAACCCAAAATCAGGTACAGTAACCAACGAAGTTGGAAAAGCTGTAACTGACGTAAAAGGCGGTAAAATTGATTTTAAAGTTGACAAAACTGGTATCATTCACGCTTCAATAGGAAAAGTATCATTCCCAGCAGAAAAAATATACGAGAACGCGTTAGAAGTACTTCAAACGATTTCAAAATTAAAACCTTCTGCTGCAAAAGGAACTTATTTTAAGAGCATTCATGTATCTTCAACAATGAGTCCTGGAATTGCAATCGAAAGTAAATCAGTTGTGGGGATCTAATTATGAACAGAGAAGAAAAACAAGAAGTAGTTTTAGCTCTTCGAGAGAAAATGCAAGAGTTTGGCAATTTTTATATTGCTGATACCTCAAGCTTATCTGTTGAGAAAGTAAATGACATCCGTCGCAAATGTTTCGAAAGCGGCATCGAAATGAAAGTTGCAAAAAATACCTTAATCAAAATAGCGATCGAGGGATTAGCAGGCGACTCAAGTGAGATGTTCTCGGCATTAAAAGGTCAATCAGCATTATTGTTCTCAAAAGTAGGCAATGGCCCTGCTAAGCTTATTAAAGCTTTGAGAAAAGGATCTGATAAACCTGTGCTAAAAGCTGCTTATATCGATACAGCAATATTTGTTGGTGATAACCAATTAGATGCATTAGTAAGTCTTAAATCAAGAGAAGAACTTATTGGTGAAATCATTGGCTTATTACAATCACCAGCCAAAAATGTTGTTTCGGCATTACAATCAGGCGGTGGAAAAATTGCAGGCATTGTTAAAACACTACAAGAAAGAGGTTAACGAACACCTAAAGTTCGCAATTAATTAAAATTATTATTACGTAAATTTTTAAAATCTTAATAAAATGGCAGATTTAAAAGCGTTTGCTGAGCAATTGGTAAACTTAACAGTAAAAGAAGTTAATGAATTAGCTCAAATCTTAAAAGACGAGTATGGTATCGAACCTGCTGCTGCGGCAGTAGCTGTTGCTGCACCTGCTGGTGGTTCTGATGCTCCTGCAGCAGAAGAAAAAACAACTTTTGATGTAATATTGAAAGAAGCTGGTGGTCAAAAATTAGCAGTTGTTAAACTTGTTAAAGACTTAACTGGTTTAGGTTTGAAAGAAGCTAAAGACTTAGTTGATGGTGCACCAAAAGAATTAAAAGCTGGTGTTGCAAAAGACGAAGCTGAAGCTTTGAAAAAACAATTAGAAGAAGCTGGAGCAGTAGTTGAAATTAAGTAATTACTTAATTTTAACGAACCTTTAAGAAAAGACTCCGACTGTAAAGTTGGAGTCTATTCCTATTTATAAACATTTCATCTTGTTTGGTTGGTGAATGTTTTGAGGCAAACCAAACAAATAGTTTATTCTTAAACTAAATTAAATTTAGTCCCTTGGCAAATAAAGTCGTAGACCAAAGAGTAAATTTTGCACGAAGTAAGCACGTTATTGATTATCCAGATTTTTTGGATGTGCAGTTGCAATCATTTAGAGAATTTTTTCAGATAGAAACAACTTCAGATAACCGTCACACCGAAGGTTTATTTAAAGTTTTTGCTGAAAATTTCCCAATCACTGATTCTAGAAACATATTCGTTTTAGAATTTTTAGATTATTTTATAGACCCACCACGTTATGACATTCCAGAATGTATAGATCGTGGGCTAACTTACAGCGTTCCGTTAAAAGCAAAGTTAAAGCTTTCTTGTAACGATGCTGAACATGAAGATTTTGAAACCATCATTCAAGATGTATATTTAGGCACCATTCCTTATATGACGCCTAAAGGTACTTTTGTGATTAACGGCGCAGAGCGTGTAATTGTTTCGCAATTGCATAGGTCTCCGGGTGTGTTCTTCGGCCAAAGCCGTCACACTAACGGAACCAAACTGTATTCTGCTCGTGTAATTCCTTTCAAAGGTTCATGGATTGAGTTTGCTACCGACGTAAACAACGTAATGTATGCTTACATCGATCGTAAGAAAAAATTCCCGGTAACTACACTATTGCGTGCAATTGGTTACGATTCTGATAAGGACATTTTAGAGTTATTCGATCTTGCCGACGAAGTAAAAGTTAGCAAATCAGGCTTAAAAAAATATATCGGTCGTAAATTAGCCGCAAGAGTTTTGAGAAAATGGGTTGAAGATTTTGTAGATGAAGATACCGGTGAGGTAGTTTCTATAGATCGGAACGAAGTAATCTTGGATAGGGATACCATTTTAGAAGATGAACATATCGATATGATCATTGATGCAGGCGTTAAAACGATTATCTTGTCAAAAGATGATGGAGCCTCTCAAGCCGATTATACCATTATATACAATACTTTACAAAAAGATACCTCAAACTCTGAAAAAGAAGCTGTAGAAAACATCTATCGTGCTTTGCGTAACGCAGAACCACCTGATGAAGAAACCGCAAGAGGTATTATTGAACGTTTGTTCTTTTCGGATAAACGTTATGACTTAGGTGATGTGGGTAGATACCGTATCAACCGTAAGTTGAAAATGGATACGCCAGACGATGTTAAAGTATTAACTAAGGCAGATATAATTGCTATTGTTAAATATTTGATCAAATTGATCAACTCTAAGGAAGAAGTGGATGATATCGATCACTTATCAAACCGTCGTGTACGTACGGTAGGCGAGCAATTATACGCACAGTTTGGTGTTGGTTTGGCTCGTATGGCCAGAACTATCCGCGAGCGTATGAACATTCGTGATAATGAAGTGTTTACACCGACTGATTTGATTAATGCCCGTACTTTATCATCGGTAATTAACTCTTTCTTTGGCACCAATCAACTTTCTCAGTTCATGGATCAAACCAATCCGTTGGCCGAAATTACCCACAAACGTCGTTTGTCGGCATTAGGCCCAGGTGGTTTATCTCGTGAGCGTGCAGGTTTTGAGGTTCGTGATGTTCACTATACCCACTATGGTCGTTTGTGTACTATCGAAACTCCAGAGGGACCAAACATCGGTTTGATTTCTTCACTATGTGTGCATGCTAAAATTAATAACCTAGGTTTCATCGAAACTCCTTACAAAAAGGTAATAAATGGCGTAGTTGCAGTTAATGAAGATGTCATCTATTTATCTGCCGAGGATGAGGATGGCAAAACCATTGCGCAAGCCAATGCAGAATACGATGACAAAGGTAACTTTATTACTCCACGCGTAAAAGCACGTTACGAAGGTGACTTTCCAATTATTGAGCCTGAGAAATTAGACTTGATGGATATAGCACCAAACCAAATTACTTCAATTGCAGCATCATTAATTCCTTTCTTGGAGCATGATGATGCAAACAGGGCTTTGATGGGATCTAACATGCAACGTCAGGCAGTACCTTTGTTGCGCCCTGAAGCTCCAATTGTTGGTACAGGTTTAGAAGGTCGCGTTGCTCGTGATTCTAGAACGCTAATCAATGCTGAAGGTAATGGTGTGGTAGAATACGTAGATGCAAATGAAATCATCATTAAATACGAACGAAACGATGCAGATCGTTTAGTGTCTTTTGAGGGTGATAGTAGAACATACAGACTTACCAAGTTTAAAAAAACCAACCAAAATACTTGTATTAATCTAAAACCAATTGTTAAAAAAGGGCAGAAGGTTGTGAAAGGTCAAGTACTTTGTGAGGGTTACGCAACTGAAGATGGTGAGTTGGCATTGGGAAGAAACTTGAAAGTTGCTTTCATGCCATGGCAAGGATATAATTTTGAGGATGCGATTGTAATTAATGAACGTATTGTTCGAGAAGATATTTTTACTTCATTACATATTGAAGAATTTGAATTAGAAGTACGTGATACCAAACGTGGGGAAGAGGAATTGACACCAGATATTCCTAACGTTTCTGAAGAAGCTACTAAAGATTTAGATGAAAATGGTATCATTCGTATTGGCGCTGAAGTAAAAGAAGGCGATATCCTAATTGGTAAAATTACACCAAAAGGCGAGTCTGATCCTTCTCCTGAAGAGAAGTTGCTTCGTGCTATTTTTGGTGATAAAGCCGGAGATGTTAAAGACGCATCATTAAAAACACCACCTTCAATTAAAGGTGTGGTAATTGACACCAAATTATTTTCGAGAGCTAAGAAAACCACTAAAGCAGAGGAAAAATCAGCTATTGAGAAATTAGATAAAAAATACAAACTAGTTACAGAAAACCTTAAAAATGAATTGGTAGATAAATTATTCCAAATTGTAAATGGAAAAACATCTCAAGGGGTATTTAATGTTTACAAAGAATTATTGATCGCCAAAGGTGTTAAATTTACACAAAAGGTATTGGCCGACTTAGAATATACGCATATCAATCCATATAAATGGACAACAGATGATGGGAAAAATGATCAAATCAAGATGTTGTTACACAATTATGGAATTCGTGTAAACGAAGAGCTAGGTGCTTATAAACGCGATAAATTTGCAATTAGTGTTGGTGATGAGTTACCATCAGGAATTGTTCAAATGGCTAAAGTATACGTAGCTAAAAAACGTAAATTAAAAGTAGGTGATAAGATGGCTGGTCGTCACGGTAATAAGGGTATTGTTGCCCGTATCGTACGTGATGAGGATATGCCTTTCTTAGAAGACGGAACTCCAGTTGATATCGTGTTGAACCCATTGGGTGTACCATCACGTATGAACCTTGGGCAAATCTACGAAACTGTATTGGCTTGGGCTGGTAAAGAGTTGGGTGTAAAATTTGCTACTCCAATTTTTGATGGTGCTAAGCACGATGAGGTTGAAGGATGGATTGCAAAAGCAGGATTGCCAGCTTCGGGTAGAACGTATTTACATAACGGTTTAACTGGCGAAAAATTTGACCAACCCACAACAGTAGGTATTATTTATATGCTTAAACTGGGTCACATGGTTGACGATAAGATGCACGCCCGTTCTATCGGACCATACTCACTAATTACACAACAGCCATTGGGCGGTAAAGCTCAATTTGGTGGTCAGCGTTTTGGTGAGATGGAGGTTTGGGCATTAGAAGCATTTGGTGCTGCTAATATCTTGCAAGAAATCTTGACAGTTAAATCTGATGATGTTATTGGAAGAGCCAAAACTTACGAAGCCATTGTTAAAGGCGAAAACCTACCAACACCAGGCGTACCAGAATCATTTAATGTATTGGTACACGAGTTACGCGGTTTAGGTTTAGATATTACGTTAGATTAACTAAGGTCTAAGGTATAAGTTTTGAGGTTTAGGGCGTTTGTCCAGCACCTCAAAGCTTATACCCTAAGCCTTTAACCTTATTAAAAGCTATGTCTTACAAAAAGGATAATAAATTAAAAAGCAATTTCACTTCAATAACTATTAGTTTATCGTCTCCAGAAATTATTTTGGAACGTTCTAGTGGTGAAGTGTTGAAACCAGAAACTATTAATTACCGTACTTACAAGCCTGAACGTGATGGTTTGTTTTGTGAGCGTATTTTTGGTCCTGTAAAAGATTACGAATGCCATTGTGGTAAATACAAACGTATCCGTTATAAAGGTATTGTTTGTGACCGTTGTGGTGTAGAGGTAACAGAAAAGAAGGTGCGTAGAGAGCGTATGGGACATATCAACTTGGTAGTTCCTGTTGCGCATATTTGGTATTTCCGTTCTTTGCCTAATAAAATTGGATATCTTTTGGGCTTGCCTACAAAAAAATTAGATTTGATTATCTACTACGAACGTTATGTAGTTATTCAAGCTGGTTTAATGGAAGAGCAGGGTATTAGCTATATGGACTTCTTAACAGAAGAGGAATATTTAGATATCTTAGATAAATTACCTAAAGAAAATCAATATTTAGAGGATAGAGACCCTAATAAATTTGTAGCCAAAATGGGTGCAGAGGCATTAGAAGACTTATTAAAACGTATTGATTTAGATACTTTATCGTATAACTTGCGTCACCAAGCAGCAAACGAAACTTCTCAACAACGTAAAAATGAAGCTTTAAAACGCCTTCAAGTTGTAGAGGCCTTCCGTGGTTCTAGAGCACGTATTGAGAATAACCCAGAGTGGATGATCATTAAAATCGTTCCTGTTATTCCGCCAGAATTACGTCCATTAGTTCCTTTAGAAGGTGGTCGTTTTGCAACTTCAGATTTAAATGATTTATACCGTCGGGTAATTATTCGTAACAACCGTCTAAAGCGTTTGATCGAAATTAAAGCGCCAGAAGTTATTTTACGTAACGAAAAACGTATGTTACAGGAAGCTGTAGATTCGTTATTTGACAACTCACGTAAAGTAAATGCGGTTAAAACCGAAGGTAACAGAGCCTTAAAATCACTTTCAGATATTTTGAAAGGTAAACAAGGTCGTTTCCGTCAAAATTTATTAGGTAAGCGTGTAGATTATTCTGCTCGTTCGGTAATTGTTGTAGGTCCAAACCTTAAATTACACGAATGTGGTTTACCAAAAGATATGGCTGCAGAGCTTTACAAACCATTTATCATTCGTAAGATGATAGAAAGAGGTGTCGTAAAAACTGTTAAATCTGCCAAAAAAATTGTTGATAGAAAAGATCCTTTAGTTTGGGATATCCTTGAAAATGTATTAAAAGGACACCCTGTATTGCTAAACCGTGCACCTACTTTGCACAGATTAGGTATCCAATCTTTCCAACCTAAATTGGTTGAGGGAAAAGCTATTCAATTACACCCACTAGTTTGTACTGCATTTAATGCGGATTTTGACGGTGACCAGATGGCTGTGCATTTGCCATTGGGTAATGCCGCAATTTTAGAAGCGCAGGTACTAATGCTTGCAGCGCACAATATTCTAAATCCTGCAAATGGTACACCTATTACCGTACCTTCACAGGATATGGTTTTAGGCCTTTATTATATCACCAAAGGTCGTAGAACTGATGCAACACGTGTTGTTAAAGGACAGAATGCTATTTTCTATTCTCCTGAGGAAGTGATTATCGCTTACAACGAGAAAAAAATTGATTTGCATGCTTTTATTAAAGTAAAAGTAAATGTGAAACAAGAAGACGGAACTATTGTAAATAAACTAATTGATACAACTGTTGGAAGGGTATTGTTTAACCAAATGGTACCACAAGAAGTAGGCTATATCAATGAACTATTGACTAAAAAATCTTTAAGAGATATTATTGGTGAAGTAGTAAAAATGACTGGTATGGCTCGTTCGGCTAGATTCTTAGATGATATCAAAGAATTAGGTTTTAGAATGGCATTCCAAGGTGGTTTATCGTTTAACTTGCAGGATGTAAATATTCCAGTAGAGAAACATACTTTATTAGAACAAGCTGCAGGAGAAGTTGAAGAGGTAAGAAACAACTATAACATGGGTTTCATTACCAACAACGAACGTTACAACCAAATTATCGATATCTGGACACGTATCAACAACCGTTTAACCACGTTTGTAATGAACCAATTGTCTAGCGATAACCAAGGTTTCAACTCTGTTTACATGATGCTTGACTCTGGAGCCCGTGGTTCTAAAGAGCAAATTCGTCAGTTGGCAGGTATGCGTGGTTTGATGGCTAAGCCTCAAAAATCTGGTTCAGGTGGTGAAATTATTGAAAATCCAATTTTATCTAACTTTAAAGAAGGATTGTCGGTATTAGAATACTTTATTTCTACCCACGGTGCTCGTAAAGGTTTAGCGGATACGGCGTTAAAAACAGCTGATGCGGGTTATCTAACTCGTCGTTTACATGACGTAGCCCAAGATATGATTGTAAATACTGAAGATTGTGGTACTTTAAGAGGTATGTATACTACAGCCTTAAAAGACAACGAAGATGTTGTTGAGCCATTATATGACAGAATTTTAGGTCGTATTTCTCTTCATGATGTTTATAATCCAATTGACGGTAAACTTTTAGTTGGTGCTGGACAAGATGTGAGCGAAGAGATTGGTAAAGCGATTGAAGAATCACCTTTAGACGGTATTGAAATCCGTTCGGTATTAACTTGCGAAAATAAACGTGGTGTTTGTGCTTTATGTTACGGTCGTAACTTGGCCTCTGGTAAACGTGTTCAAAAAGGTGAGGCTGTTGGTGTAATTGCTGCACAATCTATCGGTGAGCCGGGAACACAGTTAACATTACGTACGTTCCACGTGGGTGGTACGGCGTCAAACATTGCTGCAGAATCTCAGATCAATGCAAAATTTGAAGGTGTTATCGAATTTGAAAACTTACGTACAGTAGAAACTCAAACTGAAGATGGTAAAACTGATATCGTATTGGGTCGTTCGGGTGAGTTTAAAATTATTGAACCAAAAACTGGTAAAGTAATTGTAACCAATAATATTCCTTATGGTGCTTTCTTGTTTGTAAAAGAAGGAGCTAAAGTAGCTAAAGGCGATAAAATTTGTTCATGGGATCCGTACAATGCGGTTATTATTTCAGAATTTGCTGGTAAAATCGAATTTGATGCCATCATAGAAGGGGTTACTTTCCGTGAAGAATCTGACGAACAAACTGGTCACCGTGAAAAAGTAATCATCGATACACGTGATAAAACTAAAAACCCTTCTGTAAAAGTAGTTGATAAAAAAGGTGAACTGATCAGAGCATATAACATTCCAGTAGGAGCACACATTGCCATTGATGAAGGTGATGCTATCCAAACTGGTCAGATATTAGTTAAAATACCTCGTGCAACAGGTAAAACTCGAGATATTACAGGTGGTTTACCACGTGTAACCGAATTATTTGAAGCACGTAACCCATCTAATCCAGCGGTAGTAACCGAAATTGATGGTGTGGTAACTTTAGGAGGGGTAAAACGTGGTAATCGCGAAATTACTATCGAATCTAAAGACGGAGAAGTTAAAAAATATCTTGTTCCATTGTCTAAACACATTTTGGTACAAGACAACGACTTTGTAAAAGCCGGTATGCCATTATCCGATGGTTCTATTTCTCCTGCTGATATTTTAGCGATTAAAGGCCCTGCGGCTGTACAAGAATACTTAGTAAATGGTATACAAGAGGTTTACCGTTTACAAGGTGTAAAAATTAACGATAAGCACTTTGAAGTAATTGTACACCAAATGATGCAAAAAGTTCATATTGAAGATCCAGGAGATACCCGTTTCTTAGAAAATGACTCTGTTGATCGTTGGGATTTTCAAGTAGAAAACGATAGCATTTACGACAAAAAAGTAGTGGTAGAGGCTGGAGATTCTGAAACAGTAAAACCTGGTCAAATTTTATCATTGCGTAAATTAAGAGACGAAAATTCTCAATTGAAACGTAAAGATTTGAAACAAATTGAAGTTCGTGATGCACAACCTGCTACAGCAAGCTCAATTTTACAGGGTATTACGCGTGCATCTTTAGGTACCAAATCGTTTATCTCTGCTGCATCATTCCAAGAAACTACTAAAGTATTGAATGAAGCTGCTATTGCGGGTAAACGTGATAACATGTTAGGCTTAAAAGAAAACGTAATCGTTGGTCACTTGATTCCTTCAGGTACTGGTGTTCGTGGATATGAGCGTATCATTGTTGGTTCTCAAGAAGAATACGATAAATTATTGGCTTCTAAACAAGA
>CANHHZ010000026.1 GCA_947460275.1 Sphingobacteriaceae bacterium
GCACTTATTTTATCTTTATTTTTAGTAGGCAACAACCTAAATCCTGCTTTCTTATAGTCATCATCCAACACCCAAGCAATTGCCCAAAAATGGGGAAACTGCCATACAAATTGAATTAAGAATAAAATAATAGCAATTTGATAATCTACTGGAACATATCCAATTTCTGATTGCCCACCAATGGCCGCAATGTAACCGATTAACGGAGGTAATGCACCGGGTATAGCACCTACAAATACAGCTATTGGCGATTTACGCTTTAAAGGCGTATAAGCGAAAGCATACAATAAAATTGAAAATACAGCTATTAATCCAGTTTCAAGATTTAATTTACCCAATAACCAAGTGCCAGCTATCCCCATAATTAGGCCTAAAACCAAACCTTGTCCAGTGGCCATTCTACCAGCTGCCATTGGCCGTTCTTTGGTTCTGGTCATCAATTTATCTAAGTCGACCTCAATAATTTCATTGAAACAGTTTGCAGCGCCTGTAACTAAAAAACCACCCACAATTAGCATCAACCAATTTGTCCAGTTAATACCCTCTACAATACCTCTATCTATTTGGATTTTAGAGCCAATTAAAAAAGTAATCGACGCAGAAAAAACCACCAAAAAAGTTAGTCTGAATTTAATTAATTTCGAGAAGTCTGAAAAAAACTGTTTCAATTTAAATTGGATTAATGGGGTTGATAAGTGTTTGTACGGTAAACTAATAAATATAGATAATATTGTAGGCTAAACAATATAAACGAAAACAAAAGATGTATGGGCTGTGCATAGGCGGGTAAGGCAAAATACGACAATAACAAACCAGAAACCACCTGTACAGCTAAAGCTAGCATGATATAATTTGCGGTAGTTAAAGGCAAAGCTTTACCATTAAAACGATCAACTATCATTTTATATACAATTGCATTGCAAATAGCCACCAATACTGCTATGTCTCGATGATAAACAAACATATCGCCTATTTTAGCTACCCAAGTGTTTCGACCAGAAAAAAGCAACGCCTTAGAAACAGTATCTATAGCCTCTCTAACTTCCGTGCCTAAAACGATTTGGAGTATGCTTATCAAAATTGTAAAAGCTAAAAATCCTTTTAGCCATAAAATACGATACATTATTACACTATTCTCCTTGTGCAGTTGTTTGGCATAATTGTAGGTATAAATGGCAACAATTAATATCACCAAAGCCAACAACATGTGTAGGGTAACTACCCATTGTGTTAAATTTGTAGATACCACAATCGAACCTAACCAAGCTTGAAAAACAACAATGATGATGTTAAAAAAGCTTAAAAAAACTATCCTTTTTGCTGTTTTTAAATACACAAAAGACGCAACTGAAGTTAACAACAGGAACAGGCCTAAAGTTGCTCCAGCCAATCTGTTTATGTATTCAGTCCATGTTTTGGCAGCATTAAATTCTTCAGGTATAGTAATGCTTTGGTCGCGTCTTATGCTATCAGCTAGTGTAACTTTGCCCATCTTTTCCAAGTAATTGGCAAAACGTTCGTTTTTTTTAATTCTACCAGCTATATATTTATCTTTATAATCGGCTGGCAATTGCGAAACCTTTGTAGGAGGTACGTATTGATCAAAACATTTTGGCCAATCAGGGCAACCCATACCAGAACCAGTGCTGCGTACAATACCTCCGGCTAAAATAACCAAAAGCGTTACAACAATGGTGATGAAGTTTAATCTAACGAATCTAAGTTCAGATTTAGCAATCATTGGGTTTTATAGATTAAAAAACAAGGTATCTGTTGTAAGTAATTTACTTCAGCAGATACCTTGTTTATATAATAAGTTAGATTTCTAACTTACTCTGCTTTTTCTACAACTGGAACATTTTTAAGTTCCCAGTCTTTTTGAATTTGTTCAGCTTCTGTGTTTCCTTCAAAATCATGCACTAAGTTAGAACTCATGGTTTGAGAGAAAGGCACTGTTTGTGGAATAAAGTCTTGTGCTGCACCCGGTTTACTATAATCATATGGCCAACGATATACAGTAGGGATTTCACCTGGCCAATTGCCATGCAAATGCTCTACAGGGGCTGTCCACTCTAAAGTATTGGCTTCCCAAGGATTTTGTGGTGCAGGTTTTCCTTTAAATATAGAATAGAAAAAATTGAATAAAAATGCTACTTGTGCTAATGCAGCTATAATAGCTGACCAAGTTACAAATACATTCACGGTTAACCATTTTTGCATAAACTCAAACTCAGTAAATGCATAATAACGACGTGGAACACCATCTAAACCCAAAAAGTGAAGCGGGAAAAAAACCAAATAAGCGGTAATAAAAGTTAACCAAAAGTGAAGATAACCTAATTTTGCATTCATCATTTTTCCGAACATACGCGGAAACCAATGATAAACACCTGCAAGCATACCAAAAATAGCTGCCGAACCCATCACCAAGTGGAAGTGGGCAACTACAAAATAAGTATCGTGTAAGTTGATATCTAATGAAGCATTTCCTAAAAAGATGCCTGTTAAACCTCCAGAGATAAAAAATGAAACCAATCCAATTGCAAACAACATGGCAGGAGTAAATCTGATGTTTCCTCTCCATAAAGTTGCTAAATAGTTGAATGTTTTTACTGCCGATGGAACCGCAATAATTAAGGTTGTAATCATAAATACACCACCTAACAATGGATTCATTCCGGTTACGAACATATGGTGACCCCAAACTATAAACGACAGTAAAGTAATACCGATTAATGAATAAATCATGGCATGGTATCCAAAAATTGGCTTTCTAGAGTTAACCGAAATTACTTCAGACGAAATACCTAAAGCGGGCATAATTACGATATATACCTCTGGGTGTCCTAAGAACCAGAATAAGTGTTGCCATAAAATTGGCGAGCCACCTTCATTAGGTAATATTTGAGTACCCATTACAATATCTGATAGGTAAAAACTGGTGCCAACGCTACGATCGAAGACCAATAAAACTACACCAGCTACTAAAACAGGAAAAGATAAAATACCCAAAATAGCCGTTAAAAAAAATGCCCAAATTGTTAATGGCATTTTCCAAAGATCCATTCCTTTGGTACGCATATTTAAAACTGTACTTACGTAATTGATACCACCCATTAAAGAGGAAGCAACAAAAAGTACCATACTTATTAACCACATTGTCATACCTAATCCAGAACCTGCTATAGCTGTTGGCAATGCCGATAAAGGAGGATAAACTGTCCAACCAGCACTTGCGGGACCTGTTTGTATGAAAAAAGAAGCCATCATGATTGTGCAAGCCAAAAAGAAGAACCAATACGAAAGCATATTCAAAAATGGCGATGCCATATCTCTTGCTCCTAACTGTAATGGGATAAGTAAGTTGCTAAAAGTACCACTTAAACCTGCTGTGAGCACAAAAAACACCATAATTGTACCATGAATGGTAACCAATGCCAAATAAAAATCTGGCTTAATTCTTCCACCCTCGGCCCATTTTCCTAAAAATGTTTCTAAAATTGGAAAACTTTTGTCTGGCCATGCCAATTGCAATCTAAATAATATAGACAATCCCATTGCAATAACCGCCATGATAATACCAGTTATTAAAAACTGTTTAGCAATCATTTTATGATCTTGACTAAACACATATTTAGTTAAGAAGGTTTCATGATGATGTCCATGAGCGTGATCATCATGATTATCAATGTGAGGTGTATCTTGTAAATTTATAGTTGACATAATAAGGGTTCTCCAGTATTATTTTTTAAAAGCTAATTGATTTGTTTGTTCAGTGATTTTGGTAGCAGTAGTATCAGCTGTAGCCGGTACAGCTACAGGTTCAATCGGAATTGGTAGATTAAATGCTTTTCTCAAATCGTTAGTTAGGTAGGTAGTTTGTTTAACAACCCAAGCATTGTACTCTTCCTGGCTAACCACTCTAACTGTTTTTTGCATGTTATAATGATTGGTTCCGCAAATTTTGGCACAAAGTAAAATATATTTAAATGAAGGATCATTGGTTTTAATCTTCATCTCATCAGAGGTAATAGTTGGCGTAAATTCGAAGTAAGAAGTCATGCCAGGCACTGTATTTAACTGTACCCTAAAGTGAGGCATATAAAAACTATGTAATACGTCTTTACTTGTGAGTACAAAACGAACCGGTTTGTTTACAGGGATTACCAATTCATCGGCAAGCTGGTCGTCCAAACTATTTTTATCGTTAAAATCGATACCTAGCGCATTTATACTTGTAATTTTTTTATAATTTTTTACCCCAATTACACCATCGGCTCCTGGATAACGAAAATCCCATTGAAACTGTGATGAAGTAACTTCAATACTCAAGGGTTGATTGTTAGGATCTTGTACTTTATGAAAAATAGATCTCCACGTTAAAAAACCCATCAAAACCAAAACGGTTAATACTAGCGCTGGAATCACTGTCCAAATACGTTCTAAAGCATTATTATGCGGGTAATAATAAGCTTTTCTGTTTCCCGTGCTCTTATAAATGTAAGCAAACGTAAATAAAATAATATGGGTAACAATAAAAACGATGGTAGTAATAATCAAAGTGATGTTAAACATCTCATCAATTCTTTTTCCATGCTCGGAAGCCGCCTCTGGCAATAACATGTTACCATGAACAGTATATTCCCAATACACACCGTACAAGCCAACAACCAAAAATGCGGCAAATAAAACACCATTAATTTTATTCCAGTTTATACCTTCTGGTTTTCCTTGTGTTTCCCTAGTTAGTTCATAAACCTTTAATGCTTTTCCTATGATACCTATAAATAAGCATAGCAATAAAAAAAGCAGCACATAGAACAATGTAGATTTATAAATTGGCTCCATATCTACAGCCTTGGCTGGAGCAGCCGAAGCCGTTGCACCTACTTCTTGGGCAAATACACTCATGCTCGAGAAAACAGTAAATATTACTGTTAATACAGCCGTTGCTTTAGTAATTATTATATTTTTTAAACTCATTTTCTTAAAAGTAGTACGATGTACTTTCATGTTAATTTATATACCTAAAACCTACCTGTTACAAATGGTGATTTAAACTCTCTTCTAAAAACGGATGGTTTTTAGCAATTAAAGCTTTTTTACTTAGTGCGCTTAATACCGTAAAAGTAAATAGACCTAAAAATCCTAAAGCAATACCAATTTCCAAAACTCCAAAACCACTTCCACTTTTTGTTCCAAATTCGAATATACCCGGCATAATCATTTGGTAGTAATCTACCCAATGACCACAAAGTACAACTATAGAAACGCCTAAAAGTATGTTTTCACTACGCTTGTTATCACGATCCATTAACAATAGTAATGGAGTTAAAAAGTTTAGCGCCAAATTTAAGTAAAACCAAAATTCGTAACCGTTAAATCGTTTGTAAAAATATACGGTCTCTTCAGACATATTTGCATAGTAAATCAATAAAAATTGAGCAAACCATACATAAGTCCAAAAAATCGAAAATCCAAATATAAATTGCCCTAAATTGTGGAGATGACTGTTGTTGACCCAGCTCATATAGCCAGATTTTTTTAACAGGATAATGATAACTGCAATTGTAGCTAAACTGCTTACCCACATGGCAGCAAAGTTATACCAACCAAACATAGTTGAAAACCAATGTGCTTCTAAAGACATAATCGTATCAAAAGCGAATATAGGTGTAGTAAAACCATAAATCACTAAGAACACACATGAGTATTTAAAGCTTTTTCTGTAAGAAGCTAAGCCACCTTCCAAATCTTCATTGTTTGACCATTTAGCTAATAACATAGCAAACATGCTATACAAACCTAAAAATACTACCTGACGGCCCATGAAAAAAGGCACATTCAAGAAGGCAGATTTTCCGTCAATTAACTTATCGTAATTTGAAGAATTAGGATCCGTTAATCCTGGTGCATTCCAATGATGGTAAAGATTATGAGTGTATAAACCTAAACCTATAACCGTTAATAAAATGATAACGGCAATTGGTAAAGTTTTAGCCATGGCTTGTGGTACACGCAATATTGATGCCGACCAGCCTGCTTGCGCAACATATTGAACGGCTAAAAAGAAAGCCCCCGACATACATACACAGGCAAAATAATATGCCATAAGTAACAGGTTAGCAAAGGTACGCTCGTGCATAGTTTCTTCTTTGCTTAAAAAACCGTAAGCAATAGCACCAATACCAACTAAGATACCGATAATGCTCAGCGTTTTTACTTTTCCTGTAAACTCAAATTGTTCACTTAAATTATAATGATGAGTTCCCATTTATATCTGCTTTTCTTATTGTTTTTGTAATTGTTGTACATACATTACCACTTTCCATCTTTCTGTTGGAGTAAGTTGCGATGCATAAGATCCCATTGAATTTAAACCGTAAAAAATGGTATGATAAATTTTTCCAGCCGATAAATCTTTTACAAGACCTGTCTCTCCAGTATGGTGAGATGGATCTTCGCCATAATAAGAAGGAACACCAGCAATACCTTTATCTAATTTTACGATATGCCCTTGACCATCGCCTTTTTCGCCATGACAAGGTCCACAAAATACATTGTAGTAATGCTTACCTTCTAAAAGATTTTTTTCAGTTAATGATAATGGATTAACCAATGCGCCTGAAGCCGCAAAGCCCTCAGGTGTATTTGCATACTCAAATCTTACAAACCCCACTGGATCTGTATTTAGAGGAGGAGTTTGTGCAGTTTGTCCATTTACAAAATTTTTATTTGGTTGATCCTGATTATAAGCAATCGGATCATACATATTTCTGGCATACTCTAAACCTGTACTTCTTTTATCTGTACAAGCCGAAAGCATAGCCACTGCAGCTAGCACTGTAAATGCCGCATAAACTATATATTTCTTATTCATAGCTAATGTACTTCCTTTCATTATACTTTACTTCTAAAGCACCTGCTCCTTTTAATAATTCATCAATTTTTGCATGCTCTACATTTTGTTTTGCATCAATCGCGATGATAAAACGGTCGTTAGTTGCACGTAAATCCATCACCCTTGGTGCTCTTCCCGGAAACAAGTGGGTAGAAGCATAATAAGATCCTACTAGGCCAAAAGCACAAAATAAAATCGTTAACTCAAAAGTGATTGGAATGAAATCTGGCAAAGCAAAATGCGTTTTCCCACCGATATTAATAGGCCAATCTACAACAGTTGCTAAATAAACCCCTGTAAGCATGGTCAATGTACCAGTAATTCCGAAAAAGAAAGCGGCTACATCTAACCTTGATCTTTTTACTCCTAATTTAGCTTCGATGCCGTGAATAGGCATTGGCGTATACACATCATGTATTTTGATGTTGTTCTCCTGTAACTTTTCGATGCCGTGCATCATCTCGTCAGGATCGCCAAAACTGCCTAAAATATATTTGATATTACTCATTGTTATATTTTTGCGTATTCTTCTTGTTTAACACTATCAAATTTTTCTAAAGACTCAACGTATTCTTGTACTTGTTCTTTATTCAGGTGACCATCTTTGATCAATTCCATTTTAGCTTGCTCACTTGCGCTCTTAAGTAAAAGTTTAACCTCTGCAATAGCAATTGAAGGCAATACTCTTAAAAACAGCAAGAACAAAGTGAAGAACAATCCAATTGAACCAACAAATACACTTACGTCAACCCATGTTGGATAAAACATTGCCCAACTTGATGGCAAATAATCGCGGTGTAAAGAGGTTACAATAATCACGAAACGCTCAAACCACATCCCTATGTTTACTACAATCGATAAAATCCAAGTAGCAGCAATGCTGGTACGAATTTTTTTGAACCATAATAACTGTGGAGAGATTACGTTACATGTCATCATCATCCAATAGGCCCACCAGTAAGGACCAGTAGAACGGTTGATAAAGGCATATTGCTCATATTCTGAACCAGAATACCAAGCAATAAAAAATTCGGTTAAATAAGCTACACCTACGATAGATCCTGTCAAGATGATAATTTTATTCATCGACTCGATATGAAACATGGTGATATAGTTTTCTAAGCCTAACACTTTACGAGCAACCAATAATAAGGTTAACACCATGGCAAAGCCTGAAAAAATAGCCCCTGCCACAAAGTAAGGAGGGAAAATAGTTGTATGCCATCCCGGAATAACCGAAGTTGCAAAGTCCATAGATACAATAGTATGTACCGAAAGTACTAGTGGTGTAGAAATACCTGCTAAAATTAACGACACCGCCTCAAAACGTTGCCAAGTTTTAACGTTACCGTTCCATCCAAATGAAAGTACGGTGTATATTTTTTTACGTAAACCAGCCGCTCTATCTCTAATGGTTGCAATATCTGGCAATAAACCTGTGTACCAAAATAACAATGACACAGAGAAATACGTAGAAATCGCAAACATATCCCATACCAACGGAGAGTTAAAGTTTACCCAGAGTGAACCAAATTGGTTTGGCAATGGCAATACCCAATAAGCCAACCAAGGTCTACCCATGTGAGATACTACATAAGTTGCTGCACAAATAACGGCAAAAATAGTCATAGCCTCAGCCGAACGGTTAATGGAGTTACGCCAATTTTGTCGGAAAAGTAGCAATACTGCAGAAATTAGCGTTCCTGCGTGACCAATACCTACCCACCATACGAAACCGGTAATATCCCAAGCCCAACCTACTGTTTTGTTTAAGCCCCATGCGCCAATCCCAAACCAGAAGGTGTAACTTACGGCAACTACCCAAAGTGTAGCTCCGCAAACTGAGATGATGAATCCTATCCACCAAGCTTTATTAGCCTTGTTTTCTACCGGTAGTAAAATATCATCCGTAATTTGAGCATACGTAATGTTTTTACCGGTAATTAATGGTTCTCTTAAAATTGATTCGTTATGTCCTGACATAATTTATATTGTTGTATACTGCTTACGCGTGTACTTCTTTAGTTTCTGAATCTATATTTCTAATTTTTGTCATATAACCAATACCTGGTTGTACGTTTATCTCTTCTAAAACATAGTAAACACGTTCACTACGTAATGCTTTTGAAACTTCTGAATTTGGATCATTTTTATCACCAAATACAATTGCATTAGCTGGACAAACTTGCTGACAGGCAGTTTTGATATCTCCATCTTTCAAAGCACGCTTATCTAATTTAGCAGACAATTTACCGGCTTGAATACGCTGAATACACATAGAGCATTTTTCCATTACCCCACGAGAACGTGTAGTAACATCTGGATTTAATACCAATTGTGTGAACTCATTGTTTAAATAGTTATCAAAACGTGAATCGTTCCAGTAGTTAAACCAGTTGAAACGACGTACTTTATACGGACAGTTATTTGCACAATAGCGTGTACCTACACAACGGTTGTAAGCCATGTGATTTAAGCCATCTGAGGAGTGAACTGTGGCCAATACCGGACAAACTGTTTCGCATGGAGCGTGATCACAGTGTTGACACAACATTGGTTGATGCACTACAGAAACGTTATCTAAATTACTCATGTGAGCAATTTCTTTTTCTTCTGTTACACCTTCGCCAGTTTTTTCATCGTTGAAGCTGTAGTAACGATCGATTCGTAACCAGTGCATTTCACGACGGCGACGAACTTCGTCTTTACCGACAACAGGGATATTGTTTTCTACATTACAAGCAACAATACAAGCACTACAACCAGTACAAGCATTCAAATCGATTGCCATTACCCAGTCGTTGCCTAGTTTTTCGTGCTTATCGGTAGTCCATAAATCGTAAACTTTATGTTTATGGTGGTTACCAGAACCCGCAGCTGGATCTTTTAAGAAATCTTTTAAAGATGCTTCGCGGATAATGTTTCTTCCCTCAAAAGAATAATGCGTTTGGGTTTGAGCCAACTCATTTTTTGCACCGGTAGCAGCTAAAGTTGCTGTGGTAGCATATTTTAAAGTACCATTGCTGAAGCTAACAAACGGAAATGCATTTTTTCCTACATTATCGCCAGCTTTACCCACTTTAGAACGACCATAACCTAAAGCTATTGAAGCGGTACCCATAGCTTGTCCTGGTTGTATTAAAACAGGAAGTTCTACCGAATAACCGTTTTCACCTTTGACAGTTAGAACGTCAAATTCTTTGTAACCTAATTTTTCTGCTTGTTTTGGCGCAAGAGCAATATAGTTATCCCAGGTTACTTTAGATACTGGATCAGGTAATTCTTGCAAGAATGCGTTGTTTGCATTTTTACCATCACGCATTGGGATGCTTTCGTAAATGTGTACTTCTATTTCTTTTTGCAGGGCTTTACTACTGGTAACGATTGAAGAAGCAACTGCATTAAGAGATAACCCAAAAGTATAAGACCCCGCAGTTTTAGCTGTACCACTCACAACACCTGATTGCAAGACATCCTTCCATGTTTTACCTACAAATGGAAGAACATTTTTTTCCCAATTGTTGCGTACATATTTATAATAATCTTGTATTGCATTATCAGACCACATTAACAAGCTTTGTTCAGCTTGTCGTGAGTTGAATACAGGGTTAATAGTAGGTTGTACAATTGAATAAAATCCTTGGTAAGTATTTGCATCACCCCACGACTCAAGGTAGCTAGGCGTAATGGCTACTGCATCACAAAGATCAGCAGTTTCGTCTGCTCTATCAGCGAAAGAAACCTTTAGAGGTACTTTTGCAAGTGCAGTAGTAAACGCTTTGGCATTTGATACATCGTAAGCTGGATTTGAATTCAAGAAGAATACAGCGGCAACTTCACCTCTGTTCATCTCATCTATCAATTCAGCAAATGCGGCATCATTTCCTTCGTAACGTTGACAGGCGTTGTCTAAATCAATTGTAGTGCCATAACTACCTATTGCAGCATTGATGGCATTTACCAAAGTTTGTGTAGAAACATCGTTAGAACCAGCAACTACCAAAGCTTTGCCTTTATTTTGCAGCAATTCTTTAGCTACTAATTTTAAAGCTTTATCAGCATTTACATTATTAGCTAAAGCACCGCCTGGCAAGTTAGAACCTGTAATTTCATTATATAATGTAATTAAAGCTGGACCTTCTTCGGATAATTTAATTGGTAAACGTGTATCAGCATTAGTTCCGGTTAAGCTCATTCCAGTTTCGAACTGAAAGTGGCGAGACATCTTACCTTTTTCTAATGATTTGTTGTTTCTGTTTGAAATATATTGTGCAGTAAATTCTTCTGGACTAATCCATGTACCTAAAAAATCTGCAGCAAAGCTTACGATCAAGTCAGCTTTATCAAAATTGTATTTTGGCAATACGGCTTTACCAAAGCTATTTTCATTTGCTTTGATGATACCTGTATAAGACACAGCATCGTATTGTACATGTTTTGTGGTTGGATATTTTGCTGCAAAATCTGCAATTACGGCTTTAGCCGAAGGACTATTTAAGCTTGAAGAAACCACACGGATTTTTTTACCCGATGCTTGCGCCTTGTTTAGTTCTCCTTTTACAAAAGCATCAACTTCTGCCCAATTACTTTCTTCTTTTTTAAGTAATGGTGTTTTTAGTTTAGAAACATCATACAAATCTAAAACAGAAGCTTGCGCCTGTGCATCTGTACCTGTTGAAAAAGGACCTGCATTTGGATTAACTTCAATTTTGATTGGACGACCAACCACTGTTTTTACCAATACACTGTTTCCTTTATAAGTAGAAACATAGTAATTTGGTATACCTGGCACTACCTCTTCCGGACGAATTAAGTAGGGAATTGATTTGTGTACAGGGGCTTTTTGACAAGCGGCCAAAGTAACTGCTCCTAATCCAAAACCTAACGCTTTTAAAAAGTCGCGGCGTGGGGTAACGGTACTTAAACCTGCTTCACTTAAAACATCTTCAATTGGAAGAGACTCTGCAAATTCGTTTTTGTTGTTTTCAACAAAATCGGGAGTGTTATTGTACTCCTCTAAGCCTTTCCAGTATTTTTTATTGCTTTCCATTTAAGCTCTATTACTGTTTATCGAACGTTTTTATTAAAATCTTTATTAATTAATAATGGCATTTACCACACTCTAAACCACCAAGGGCAGCAGGAGTAATTTTTTCGCCTTTTTTAATTTTCTCATGCGCTGCAATTACATTCGCATAAAATGCATCATTTTTCTTGCCAGAAATATCGGCTTCTTTGTGACAGTTGATACACCATTTCATGGTAAGTGGAGAATATTGATAAATTTCTTCCATCGTATTTACCGGCCCGTGACAAGCAAAACAAACTGGATCCGTTGGTTTTATCCCCGCTTGTTTACGAATTGCGGCTTCGCCCACTACTACGTGTTGAGCATGGTTGAAATAGGCAAAATCTGGAAGGTTGTGTACTCGCACCCACTCAACAGGCTTTTCTTTTGTCTTGTCGTAGGTTTGCTTATCTGCATCATACCCCAGTGCATTGTATATCTTCATGATTTCAGGAGAAATCTGTCCATCTTCTTTTCTAGCTTGTACTGCTTTGTGGCAATTCATACAAACGTTTAGAGATGGAATAGTAGAATTTTTTGATTTGAACGCACTAGTATGGCAATATTGACAATCAATTTGGTTTATCCCGGCGTGAAGTTCGTGAGAAAACTTAATCGGTTGTACTGGTTGATATCCAGTATGTACACCTGTATTCCACATACCCATCCAACCAAACGATCCTAAAACCGCAATTAGACAAATTACAAAGAAAAATACAAATTTTTTGTTTTTGAATAAGCCTTTAATACCAACTGCTAACGAAACATTTTCTTCTTCTACTACTTCAATACCTTGTTTTTGAAGAATTAAACGCTCTAACATTTTTATTGCACGGCCTAAAACAACCAACACAATAATTGAAACAATGATAATTGCAATTACACCTAACAATGAAAGGGTTGAAACACCTTCGTCCACTACAGCAGTACCAGCGTCAACAATTTTTTTAGGCTCGCCTACTTTTGCATAAGCGATGATGTTTTTGATTTGATCATCAGTTAACGTTGGAAATGCGGTCATCTCTGTAGGAGAATAATTTGCCGCTTCGATAGCCGTTTTGTCGCCAGAAGCTCTCAACTCTACATTGTTTCTAATCCATTTGATTAGATAACCTTCTTCGCGTTCATTCATCTTTGGGGTTAAGGCAGGACCAGTTGCATTTTGATCTAACGCATGGCATGAAGCACATTTTCCCTTAAATAAAGTCTTACCCTCTACCAAGTCTTGCGCTTGTGCCCCAGCTACCATTAAAAAAGATAAAATGGCAAAAACAAATACCGACTTCAAACCTTTTCTAAAAATTAATGAGATATTCCTCATAATGAGTGTTTTATACTTTTTTTTGAAATAAATTTTAGTTCTAAGCTCCTTATTAATGTAATTGAAGGCTTTAGAATTGAACAAAAGTAAAATTTATTAAGTTATCACTGACACATAAATGACACTGAAATACAATTTATAATTATTCTAAATAATAGCACTGCTCAATAGCAAAAAATTGATAGGCTTTATAAATTGCCAATTTTTCACATTAAAGCTAGCGCTCTAAAAAATAAAAAATCATTTACATTTTTAAGATCCAAGCAAACATCAATGGGGCTACAATTGTAGCGTCAGATTCTACTATAAATTTTGGTGTATGAATATCTAACTTACCCCAAGTAATTTTTTCGTTGGGTACAGCGCCAGAGTAAGACCCGTATGAAGTTGTTGAATCTGAAATTTGGCAGAAATAACTCCAAAAAGGAATATTTTCCATTTCCATATCTTGATACAACATGGGTACTACACAAATTGGAAAATCGCCGGCAATGCCGCCACCTATCTGGAAAAAACCTATACCCTTACCTCCAGAATTGGCAATATACCAATCGGCTAACCAGCCCATATATTCGATACCACTTTTCATAGTGGTAGCTTTAAGTTCGTTTTTCATCACATAAGAGGCAAAAATATTACCCATGGTAGAATCTTCCCATCCTGGCACCACAATTGGTAAATTCTTTTCTGCAGCGGCCAACATCCACGAATTTTTTGGATCAATTTCGTAGTATTGCTCTAAATCGCCACTTAATAGCATTTTGTACATAAACTCATGCGGGAAATAACGCTCCCCTGCTTGGTCTGCATCTTTCCATATTTTATGGATATGCTTTTGCAAACGACGAAAGGCTTCCTCTTCAGGAATACAGGTATCTGTTACACGGTTGTAATGGTTTTCTAACAAATCCCATTCATCTTTGGGACTCAAATCGCGATAGTTTGGTACACGCTTATAGTGAGAATGTGCTACCAAATTCATGATATCCTCTTCTAAGTTGGCCCCAGTACAAGAAATAATAGCCACTTTATCTTGCCTAATCATTTCGGCCAATGAAATTCCCAATTCGGCGGTACTCATGGCACCGGCTAGGGTAATCATCATTTTACCACCTTCATCCAAATGCGTTTCGTAACCTTTAGCAGCATCCATCATAGCGGCTGCATTAAAATGAAGATAATTGGTCTCCATGAACTTTGATATCGGGCCTCTTGTTATACTCATTGTTATGTTTTTATATGATTTTGCTGCAAAAGTACATTTTTTTCAATAAACCCGTAAATTAGACTTTAGTGGAGGAAAGTCTAAAGTTAAAAATCTAAAGTGGAAGATGTTAAGTGCTGCGCAGTTGCGAAGATCCAAGCTATCTTTCTTTAAAAGGTGAAAAATGAATACTTTTTAAATGCTAAATACTAATAGCTTAATACCCATTAAATGCCTTACTTTGTCATTCATGAAAAAAAGTATCACATTTCTACTGTTAATTATACTTTCCAATCCCCTTTGGGCGCAAAAGAAATTAATTAAAAAATTATTTTCAAACGAGAAAGACACCACTCGTAAGGCCAGTTTTATGCCTGTTCCAGTTTTTGGCTATGCACAAGAAACAGGATTTGAGTTTGGACTTGGCGCA
>CANHHZ010000027.1 GCA_947460275.1 Sphingobacteriaceae bacterium
CTTGGTTCATTAAAGTGCTACAAACCGTTACACTACGCGAAGCATCTAATACGTGTATTGCTGGGCCCGAATAATTGGGCGCAATTTTTACCGCTGCATGAATGCGAGAAGTGGTGGCGCCACCAATAATTAACGGAACGGTAAATCCTCCACGTTCCATTTCTTTCGCGAAATGAACCATCTCATCCAACGAAGGTGTTATTAAGCCACTTAATCCAATAATATCAGCATTAATTTCTCTGGCTTTTTTAATGATGTCTTGTGCGGGCACCATTACACCCATGTCTACAATCTCGAAATTATTGCAGGCCAATACCACGCCAACAATATTTTTGCCGATATCGTGCACATCGCCTTTTACAGTGGCAAGCAATATTTTTCCGGCCGATGAATTTTGGTCTTGGTCCGGGTTGTCTAATTTTTCCTGCTCAATAAAAGGTAGTAAATAAGCAACTGCTTTTTTCATTACCCTAGCCGATTTTACCACCTGCGGCAAAAACATTTTTCCCGCACCAAAAAGGTCGCCAACAATGTTCATTCCGTCCATTAAAGGGCCTTCAATTACTTGAATAGGTCGAGCATATTTCAGTCGGGCTTCTTCAACATCATCATCCAAATACTCTATAATACCTTTTATCAAAGCGTGCGACAATCTTTCTTCTACACTTCCTTTGCGCCATTGTTCATCTCTAACTATTTCTTTGCCTTTACTTTTTATGGTATCGGCATAGTCTACCAAGCGCTCAGTGGCGTCGTCTCGGCGGTTTAAAAGTACATCCTCTACACGTTCTAACAGTTCGGGTGCAATTTCTTGGTACACCTCTAACATCCCCGCATTTACAATGCCCATGTCTAAGCCAGCATTTATGGCATGGTATAAAAATGCCGAGTGCATGGCTTCGCGAACAGTGTTGTTTCCTCTAAAAGAGAAAGATATATTTGATACGCCACCACTTACTTTAGCTAGTGGCAAGTTTTGTTTGATCCATTTTGTAGCATTGATAAAATCGACTGCATAATTGTTATGCTCCTCCAATCCTGTGGCTACAGTTAAAATATTTGGATCAAAGATGATGTCTTGCGCCGGAAATCCTATTTCGTTAACTAAAATATCGTAGCTTCTTTTACAAATTTCAATTCTGCGTTGATAATTATCAGCTTGACCTTGTTCGTCGAAAGCCATCACCACCACTGCGGCGCCGTATTTCATGATTTTGTGGGCGCTTTCTTTAAATTTTTCTTCGCCTTCTTTTAAGGAAATAGAGTTTACAATTCCTTTTCCTTGCAAGCATTTTAATCCATTCTCTATAACCGACCATTTTGAAGAATCGACCATGATTGGCAATTTAGCAATATCGGGTTCTGAGGCAATCAGATTTAAAAATTTGGTCATGGCTGCTTCCGAGTCGAGCATGCCTTCGTCCATGTTTACGTCTATGATTTGTGCCCCACCTTCTACCTGTTGCAGTGCAACGGCAAGGGCTGCCTCATAATCGCCACTCAATATCAACTTCGAAAATTTTGGAGAACCGGTAATGTTTGTGCGCTCGCCAATATTTACAAATATACTTTCGGGAGTAATGGTAATGGGCTCTAAGCCACTCAAACGCAAATGTGGAGCAACTTGAGGAATTTTTCTTGGTTTTGCTTTTTGTGCTTGTTTGGCAATGCAGCCAATATGTTCGGGCGTGGTGCCGCAACAACCACCCACAATATTTACAAAGCCGGAAGTGATAAAGTCATCCACCAGATGTGCAGTTTGGTGAGGAAGCTCATCATAAGCACCAAATTCGTTTGGCAAACCAGCATTTGGATAAGCAGAAATATAGCATCCGGCTTTTGCAGATAGTTCTTCAATGTGCGGACGCATTTCTTTCGCACCTAATGCACAGTTAAATCCAATGCTTAAAGGTTTGGCATGTGCTACCGAGTTTAAAAAAGCTTCGGCAGTTTGACCCGATAAAGTACGGCCAGAAGCATCGGTAATGGTACCAGAAATCATGATTTCCAGTTTTTTGCCAATTACTTCTTCATATTTTTTGATGGCTACAATTGCCGCTTTTGCATTTAAAGTGTCAAAAATGGTTTCTATTAAAAGTACATCGGCGCCACCATCTACTAAACCACGCACTTGTTCGTAGTAAGCAGCCTCTAATTCATCAAAGTAGACGGCACGGTAACCCGGGTCGTTTACATTGGGCGACATGGAAAGCGTTCTGTTTGTTGGGCCAATGGCGCCAGCCACAAAGCATTTTCTGTCGGGGTTTTGCGCCATAAATTCGGCAACAGCTGTTTTGGCAACTTTGGCTCCTTCAAAACTTAGCTCGTAAGCCAGGTCTTCCATTTGGTAGTCGGCCATAGAGATACGCTGTGTGCTAAACGTATTGGTTTCTATAATGTCAGCTCCGGCGTTTAAGTATTCCAGATGAATGGCTTTAATAATATCTGGGCGGGTAATATTTAGTAAATCGTTATTTCCTTTTACATCGCAAGGGTGATTTTTAAAGCGATCGCCTCTAAAATCTTGTTCGGTTAAGGTATAACGTTGTATCATGGTGCCCATTGCACCATCAATCACCAATATTCTCTTTTCTAATTCTTCTCTTATGCTCATTTTTTATTGAGGTATGAGATTTGAGATTTGAGATTTGAAAAAAAGGCCAAATTAGTCCTAAATCTCACATCTAATGTCTCACATCTCTTTGGCTTATTGAAAAAGTCGGCGGTGGTTATTTCCTTAAACTTATCTTTTCCCGCATTTTCGGGATAGAATGTAGCACCTTGTTAGCACAGGTTGCTAAGACATCACAGGGTCTAATCCCTCCGCCTTTCTTTATAAGCTTTTGCAAAAATGCAACAAAGTGATGTTAATTCCAAATATAATTACAAAGGCCATGCAAATTTGCACGGCCTTCGGTATAAAATTTTGAAAAATTAGTTTTTTATTTTCTACTTCCAAAAATTCGGAGTAAAAACAAAAAGATATTTAAGAAATCTAGATACAGTGACAAAGCCGCAACAATTGCCATTTTTTTAGACTCTACCTGCAATACTTGTTCGCCGCTGGCTTCGATCCCTTCGCCAATTCTTTTTATCTTCTGTACATCGTATGCGGTTAAGGCTGTAAAAATAGCAATACCCACAAAAGCCATAAACATGCTAAATTGTTCGCTTTGTAAAAACATATTAATTAAGCCTGCTATAACCAAGCCAATTACGCCTACCATTAAAATGGGACCAAATTTGCTTAAATCAATATTAGTGGTGTACCCCATAAAAGCCATGATGCCAAATATACCTGCTGCAGCGGCAAAGCAACTTACCACAGATGAAGAAGTATAGGTAAGCATGATAAAACTAAGACTTACCCCTGTTAAAACAGAGTATAAAACGAAGATGCTCACCAATGCGGCATAAGATAACCTACTTAAACCAAAACCCATGGTAAGCACCAAGGCCAAAGGCGAAAACATTGCCACATAACCAAAAATAGACATGCTAGCACGACCCGTATTTGGATTGATGTTGATTAAATATTGCATTAAGCTATCAGTAGTGCCAAAAAGGTAAGCTGCCGCACTAGATAAGCTTAAAGCTACAAACATCCATAAAAAAACATTGGCAAAGAATTTTTTAGATACACTGCTTTCTTGTACAAAAACAGTATTGTCTTGATATTGATAATTTTGTTGTTCCATTTTATTTTAAATTTATTAGGTTAAAATTAATATTTTAATTTAATCTTTTTGTCAATAATTCTTCAACTTTTTTGAAAACCTGCAGCGGTTTCAGTTTACGCCAATGCAAATCGTCTAGCTCTCCCCCAAAGTTAAGGTAATAATCTATATTATGGTCTCTAAATTCTTTGATCACATGTTCGGTGAAATTGATGCCCGCAATCCATCCATCTTCCACATCCTGAAACCATTCTTCGTAATAACTATCATCTGAGGCATGAAAGTTTAATACATTTTCACCTATCAAAATAAACTTGTTGATACCTTCGGCTATCATCAGTTCGATAATTTCTCGCTTCAGTAGCATGATGTCATTGTTGATGGTGTCGTTCCATTCGCCCATTAATTCTATAATAGCGTAGTTTGTATCATAATCGGTAAACAACACTTTAATGTAAAGGGTTTGCGATCCAAAGCAATCCCATTGGGGATGAATGAGGAAATTATAAAGCTGCTTATCGAAATAAAACTCTGAATATTCGGTGTTAAAGAATGGCGAAAGCTGATCTTCGGCAGCAATGTAATCGTCTCTCCACAAGTAAAAAGGTTCTATTTCGTGCATTATTGGCGTTATGGGTTACGAGTTATGGTTAACCTTTACTTGATTCGACGGCTTTTCGTACACTGCCATATTTTTTCAATAAGGATGCTGCCAATTCTTGGTCAATGTTTAATTCTTTCATCACCATTTTCGTGCCACGGTCTACCAATTTATGATTGGTCAGCTGCATGTCCACCATTTTATTGCCTTTTACACGGCCCAATTTTATCATTACCGTGGTGCTTAGCATATTAAGTACCAATTTTTGTGCAGTTCCCGATTTCATGCGGGTAGAACCCGTAATAAATTCAGGGCCAGCAACAACTTCAACAGGAAAATCTGATGCAGCAACAATTGGTCCGCCTACATTGCAAATGATGCAGCCAGTTAAAACGCCATGCTCACGGGCCTTGTTTAGCCCGCCCACTACGTAAGGTGTTGTGCCCGATGCGGCTAAGCCGATCAAACAATCTGTTTCGTTAATGTTGTAAGCTTGTAAGTCTGTCCAAGCTTGTTGCTCATCGTCTTCGGCAAACTCCACTGCTTTGCGAATTGCTGCATCTCCACCGGCAATTATGCCCACCACTTTGTCAAAATCTACTCCAAAAGTAGGCGGACATTCAGAAGCATCAACCACGCCTAAGCGGCCACTGGTTCCTGCGCCTATGTAAAATAATCGGCCTCCGTTTTGCATTCTTTCTGCTACGGCAACAGCCAATTTTTCTATTTGAGGTAACGCTTTTTCTACCGCAAGTGGAACCAACTTGTCTTCCTCATTTATATTTTTCAAAATTTCTAATACCGACATTTTATCAATATCACGATAGTTAGAATCTTGCTCAGTTATCCTGTCCATAGTAGTACTCATTTGCGTAAAGTTCGGCATTTTTTCAATTAACAGGAAATATTCCGCATAAATCCGCAATTTTAATCATTATTGTGGTTTTAAATACGATTTATATCGGAATAAAATAGAAATGTTAAGCCACTTCTTCCTAAGAAATATACTTATTTTTTATAGCTTTGTAATGGTCAAAAATGAAAAAAAGCACACGTTTTAACATCTTTATCGCATCAACCTATTTTGTAACCTTGGTAGGGGGAATATATTTTGGCTATAAATTTTTAAAAGAGCAAGGTTTTGAATTGCAAGCCTACAATCCTGCGCCAGCAAACCATCAAAAGAAAAAAGTAGCCGATATTATTCATATCATCAACAAAAACTACGTTGATGAAGTAAATGCTGATAGTTTACAAAATTTGCCCATAGATAGTTTATTGCACGGCTTAGACCCTCATAGCATGTACTTGCCGCCAGAAAAGGCTTTTGAAATGGCCGAAAATTTGGAGGGTACTTTTGAGGGTATTGGCGTAGAATATTATATTCTTAACGATACTTTGTTGGTGACCAATGTGCTAAAAGATGGGCCTGCTTTTTTGGCAGGCATCAAGCAGGGCGATAAAATACTTAAAGTTGATACTGCAGTAATTAGTGGTAAATTTTTACCCCGTTCGGCTATGATTGGCAAGATAAAAGGTAAAAAAGGCACTTCTGTACAATTAACCATTGCTCGAAATGGAATAAATACACCCGCTGTCCTTAATGTAAAACGTGGAAAAATAGCTGTAAGTAGTATTGACGCTAGTTACCTGCTTAATCCAGAAACAGGTTACATTCGCATTGGTAAATTTGGAGCCAATACCGAGGGTGATTTTACTGCGGCTATCAAATTGCTCAAGGCCAAAGGGATGAAGAAAATGGTGCTCGATTTGCGAGACAATGGCGGAGGATACTTAGATGCAGCTATTGGGCTGGCCAACCAGTTTTTGCCCGAAAATAAATTAATAGTTTATACCCAAGGCAAACATGAGCCACGTACCGATTATTTTTCGACCGGAGGAGGGGAGTTTGAACAAGGTAAGTTGGTTGTTTTGATTAACGAAAATTCTGCCTCGGCTAGTGAAATTTTTGCCGGTGCCATACAAGATTTAGATAGAGGTACTATTGTAGGCAGACGTTCTTTTGGGAAAGGTTTGGTGCAAGAACAATTTAATTTCGAGGATGGTTCTGCGCTAAATTTAACCATTGCTAGGTATTACACACCTTTAGGTCGAAATATCCAGAAATCTTACAAAAACGGTTATACCGCTTATCAACACGAAGTTGAAGATCGACTAAACGAAAGCGAGACCACAGCAAAAGCCCTTAAAAATAAAGATAGCTTGTTGCGCAAGGCACCAGTTTATACCACACAAAGCGGTAAAAAAGTTTATGGCGGTGGTGGCATACAGCCCGATATACAAGTTAAAATAGATTTAGCAAGTTACACCAAGTTTTACGCTACGCTAGCCGAAAAAAAAGTGCTTTCTGATTTTGTATTGGATGTGTTGACGGATAAATATACCCAATCTTTTGTAGCGCAAAACTTAACTAGTTTTACCATAAGCGAGGCCGATTTTAAAAGTCTTGTCAAATATATTCAAGCCAGGGGTATCGCTTTAGATGCTAAACAATTTTCAGCTTCAAAAGAATTGATTGCCAACGATTTGAAATTAATGCTATGCAAGTATTATCTTGGTGATATGGGTTTTTACAGAGCATATAATCTCAATGATCCTGCCATTAAACAAGCGTTAAATAGCTTGCAATAATGCCTAAACCTTAATTTCGAACAGGTTTAAGCCAATGCCTTCGTAATGTTTAGGCAAACCACTCTCTTTTCCAATGGTAATGCTACCCGCATGTGCAAAGCCGCATCCTGTGTAATAGGTCAATAGTTTAGCGTTGTCTGCCCAAGTATCCATTCTTATGTATTGCAAATTATGGTTTAAACAATAAGTCTTAGCCCAATTTATAATGGTTTTTACAAAGGCAAATCCTCTAAAACTAGGGTGTGTTACAATCCGATGAATGTATATTGAGGGTTGTGTATCTCGCTCTTCCCAAATTTGAGGGTCGTTAAAAGTAACGGCAAAAATGCAGGCCGGTTGCTTGCCTATTAAAATTTGATATTGCCTATTTTCGGAAATTTCTTGCATTACCAATTGCCTATCAAAACCTTGCCAATGTTTGTTAAACACCTTTTTTTGGTGGGCAATGGCCATGTCATAAAACTCAAAAATTAAGTCTACATCTTGAGGTTTACTGTTGATGAACTTAAAACTCATAACTCACAACCCATAACACGTAACCCAAATTACTTCTGTCTAAAATAAATCTGTATGGGCACGCCCGAAAAATCGAAATGTTCACGCAATTTATTTTCTACAAAACGTTTGTAAGGCTCTTTAATGTACTGTGGAAGGTTACAAAAGAACGCAAACATTGGCGATGTAGCATTGATTTGGGTAATGTATTTGATTTTGATGTACTTGCCTTTTAACGCAGGTGGCGGATAATTTTCGATAATTGGCAACATGATATCGTTCAGTTTTGAGGTTGGAATTTTCTTGCTGCGGTTTTTTTGAACTTCTAAAGCCGTTTCTATAGTTTTAAAAATACGTTGTTTGTTAAGCACAGAGATAAATACAATTGGCACATCAGTAAACGGTTGTAGCTTGGTGCGAATTTGATCTTCGAAAGCTTTAATGGTTTTGTCGTTTTTTTCCACCAAATCCCATTTGTTTACCAAAACAACAATTCCTTTTTTGTTCTTTTCGGCCAAGTGAAAAATGTTTACATCCTGCGATTCTAAACCATCTTGCGCATCAATCATTAGCATCACTACATCAGCTTCTTCTAAGGCCTTAATGGTACGCATTACCGAGTAAAACTCAATGTTTTCCTTAACCTTGGTTTTTTTACGCAATCCGGCCGTGTCTATAAACATAAACTCGTGGCCAAATTGGTTGTAATGGATATGAATTGAATCGCGGGTGGTGCCTGCAATTGGGGTTACAATGTTTCTGTCTTTGCCCATTAAAGCATTAATCAACGACGACTTTCCTACGTTTGGTCGGCCAACGATGGTAATTTTAGGTAAAGCATTTTCTTCTTCAACAACGTCTTCAAAATGGGTAATCACTTCATCGAGCAACTCGCCAGTTCCAGAACCCGTCATCGACGAAATGGTAAAAATTTCGCCCAAACCAAAACCATAAAATACGGTAGCATCGTTTTCAAGCGAAGTGTTATCAACTTTGTTTACGACAACAAAAACAGGTTTTTTGCTGCGGCGAAGCAACTGTGCAATTTCATCGTCCAAATCGGTAATTCCGGTAGTTACATCTACCATAAATAAAAGCACGGTAGCTTCTTCTATCGCAATAACTACTTGCTCGCGGATGGCGGCCTCAAAAACGTCTTCAGAATTGGCCACATAACCGCCGGTATCAATTACGGTAAAATGTTTGTCGGTCCATTCGGCGGTACCGTAATGCCTATCGCGGGTTACGCCGCTAAAATCATCAACAATAGCTTTGCGACTTTCGGTTAAGCGGTTAAAAAGGGTAGATTTGCCTACGTTTGGTCTTCCTACAATTGCGATAATGTTACTCATATTTAATGGGTTGTAACGTTTTAAAATTGAAACGTTGTATGTTTGTTTTGCTAATGATTAGCTTAATTTGATGAAGGCCTAAATGTTTAAGGTTTTACAATCAGTTCCCTTCACTTAAACATCAGCTATTTAATTAACAGCCTGCAAAGGTACGCTTAATTTTCGTATCCGAAGCTTTTGAGGTAGTTCTTTTTGCTTCGCCAATCGGGCAATACCTTTACAAAGGTTTCTAAAAACACCTTGGTTTCTAAAAATTTTTCGATGTCTTTGCGGGCTTCCATGCCAACTTTTTTAAGCATAGCGCCACCTTTGCCAATCAATATATTTTTTTGCGAATCTCTTTCTACAATAATTTCGGCGGTAATTCTAACCATTGGGCCACCTTTGCTCTCTTCTTCTTTAAAAGAGGTTACCACCACTTCGGTGCTGTACGGGATTTCTTTTTGGTAATTGTTAAATATTTTTTCGCGGATGATTTCGGAAACAAAGAAACGCTGACTGCGGTCGGTCAAATCTTCTTTGTCGTAATAGGCCGCATGCTCAGGGATATTTGCTAAAATCATCGGCAAAATGCCTTCTAAGTTATATTTGTGTAGGGCAGAAATGGCATAAATGTGCAAAGGATTTAATTTTTCTTGCCAGTAGGCAAATTTCTCGTCTACTTGCTCTTGTGTAGCGTTGTCTATTTTGTTTAAAAGCACTACCAAAGGGATGGTGGTATTGGTTATTTTTTCGAGCACATCATTTTCGTCGTGTTTTTCGTTAATATCAGTAACAAATAAAATTAAATCGGCATCACTAAGCGCACCTTTTACGGCGCTCATCATCGAATCTTGTAATCCATAAAGCGGTTTGATGATGCCCGGTGTGTCTGAAAATACAATTTGGAAGTCGTCTTCGTTAACAATTCCTAAAATACGGTGACGAGTGGTTTGCGCTTTTGGTGTAATGATAGAGAGCTTTTCGCCCACTAGAGCGTTCATCAAGGTAGATTTACCTACGTTGGGTTTACCAATAATGCTAACAAAACCTGCTTTATGCGACATATTGAAATATTTTTGAAAATAAATTTGCACCACAAAGAAACGAATTATATCTTTGCATTCCAATTCGGGGGTTGAGTTAAGGATTTAACGAAGCTTTGAATTGTAAATAGTGCGGGGTGGAGCAGTTGGTAGCTCGTCGGGCTCATAACCCGAAGGTCATCAGTTCGAGTCTGGTCCCCGCTACCAAAGAAGTTGAAATGACACTTCTAATTGAAATAATGGCCCGTTCGTCTAGGGGTGAGGACGCCAGATTTTCATTCTGGAAACAGGGGTTCGATTCCCCTACGGGCTACTTCTAAAATTTAAAAACCCTTGTTAATTAAAAATTAGCAAGGGTTTTTTGGTTATCAGATACTTTTAATAGTATAAAAAGGATATAAATAGGTTCATTATTCGGTATAAGTATAAGGAATGGGCAAAAAAATCCCCTGAAATTTTCAGGGGATTTCTAACTATTAAAACAAAATTTTAATAGAATTAGTTTAGTCCAAAAACTTCACAATATTTTGATACGGTTATTGTTGCAGATTTTCCTATCCAGGTTTTATAGATTTTAACTTTGTTGCCTCCAACATACTTCCATTTGCCTTCGCGGTATTGTTGATATGGCCCTGAATTAACTTCCCATGAAAAGAAACCATTTGAATAAAAAGTATATGTTCCCCAGCTTCCTTTAAATGAGCCTATTAAACAACCAATAACTCTTTGTTTTTCTTCGTTGTATTTTCTTTTTTTATTGGCTACTTTTTCTTGTTTTGCTTGCTCCTCGGCCTCTTGTTTCTTTTGTGCTTCTTGTTTTGCTAATTCTTCTTTCCTTTTAATCGAGACAGCTGTTGATATACTTGATGCTTTGCTCGTTTGTGCATCGACTTTAGGAGTTATTTTTTTGTCTTTAAAAACTGCGTATAAAATAATTGCTATAAGTAAAAAGTAAAACAATTTTTTTGTTGAGTTATTTTCTGTGGACTTGTTGTTTGTTGGCATGAGATTAATAATTAATTTTTGAAAACAAATTTAAATTTTTACCTTTTTATTTATCATTTAAATCGTGTTATTTAGGTTATAGATAACATAGTTGTAACGCAATTATTAAAATAATATGACTTTTAGTATTCTTCAAATATATTCTCCTTTGCTGTATTTATACTTCTGCTATTCTATGAGTAAAATATTTAATGTTAACTAAAAATCTGTGACAATTCGTTACTAGTAACACAAATAACTCAAATTGTCGATCTGATCTGGATTTGTAGTTGTAATTTAGATGTTTTAGTAAATTAAATTAATATAACTACAGAGATAAATAAATTATGAAAATTAAAAAAACAATCAATTACTATCTAATGGTGACAATCTTGACTTGCTTTTCAAATCAATTGAATGCACAAGTTATTTCATCTGTAAAAATTAAAAGTAGCACCAATGGCATTTTTTTCACTTGGATGACAAAAAATCTGAATACTTCAAAATTTCGAAATGGTGATGTTATTCCTCAAGCAAATACTAAGAAAGAATGGGAAGACTTTGTGAAAAATAAACAAGCAGCCTGGTGTTATTTAAATTTTACTCCCTCTAATGGATTGAAATATGGGAAAATATACAATTGGTATGCTATCAAGGATCTTAGAGGATTAAGTCCACAAGGATGGCACATTCCAACTAAACAAGAATTAACTGAATTAATTGCTTATGGCCCTTCAGCTCTAAAATCGACCATTGGATGGAATAGTTATAGAACAACTAGCGCAGTTGAAGACTCTAGAGGGTTAGTTGTGGGATATCGAGATCGAGAGTGGAGTGGAAATGGAAATAATAAAACTGGATTTTCTGGTCTTCCTGGCGGATATGCACAAAAAGATGGCGATTTCTCGAGTAGTAGTACCGGGTGGTGGAGTTCAACTGAACTAGACCCCAATGAAGCTTATTTTGGGGGTATGCAAAGTTATTATGATAAAGTTAAAGTTAACTTATTCCAAAATGATGAGCAATTTGTTAAAGGAGAGATCCAAGGTAAATTAGCTATTGAAAATTATAATGGTAAAATCTCTTATTTTAAGGGAGGAAAGAAGATAGAAATTTTTCCAGCCTTCGAATCTAGAATGATAAAAATTGCCGATAAAGATGCTATTGCTGTTGCGAATGATAACGGAGAGTTTAAATTTAAAAATATTCCTACGGGTAAATATCGGTTTGAAATTAGTTTTGCAGGAGATGATAAAACAACCATAATCGAGTTTAGTTATGATGAAACTAAGGGCTTACAAAAAGATTTGAATAGGTCATCAGTGTTATACCTAACGTCAAAAGATTCTGAATCAAAAATCATCCCACAAGAAATTAACTATGGGTTTTATGTAAGATGTGTTAAAGATGTAAGCCCAGTTCAACCAGTCAAGAAATGACAAATCAAAAAAGTGCATTAGCATTGGATAGGAATTAATCAAGGAAAAAACCGTACTAATTATCAATTAGTACGGTTTTTTTAGTGCTTTGTTTTAATAGACTTCTCACTTCATTAAGTATTTCTTGATTTAACTTATAAAGGGTCAATCTTTTATCTTCAAGTAGTGGAGTTCTTTCAATGGCATCCTTGTGTAAAAACTTGCGGGTATAATCGTTTTTAAATATTTGTAGCTTATGACTATCTAATCACAGCTGAAAAGCTTTGCTGATTAGTTACTAGTCAACCAAACAATTCAAATTTTTATTTCATTTTTTGGTATGGTTGTAAAATTGTGCAAAAAAAAATCCCCTGAATTTTTCAGGGGATTTTACATTGTTTAAGTCTTTTCAATAATCAAAAGAACAAGTAAGTTTGATTTTAAAATCATTTTTTTATCCATTGTCCTCCTTTTTGCACTAAAATTTTATCGCCAATTTTCATTTCTGGTGTTGGAACCTTAATTAGTTGTATGATTTCAGGGTTTGTGTTTGAAATGGCAGTTCTTCCTTCATCATTTCCCTCAATGAAATACCAAGTTTCCCCTTTGTCTTCAGAAAAACCTATGACAGAACTTTTTATTGTTCCTTTCATGTTATTAACCTCTATTGGAAGCGTAGTAGTAACCACAGAAATCAAAAAGTTACTTTTTTCGTAGATCTCTCCAATTTCGCCAAACTCAATTTTTCTTAAATCCACCTTCATACCAGCATTTGCGAATGTCGCTGGTAGTGAGGTCATCAGGTTTACAAAATTTTCAGTACCCCCTATTTGTTCCATAACGCTTGGCAATACAAATGAGGACATTTTAACATAGTCCTCCATTTGATACGAAGTTGCATACTGATCTAATTTTTCTTTTAGCTTATTTTTTTTCTGAGAACAAGACAGAATGAGGGTCGTTAGTGCGACTAACAAGATGGTTAATTTTTTCATTTTGATTTAATTTGATTTAAATATTTGTTTTTGCAAATAAATCTTTAATCAATTCTAATCTTGCAATAAATCGTGTTATTCGGGTTATAGATAACATAGTTGTAACACATTTATTCCAGTAAACTTCTCACTTCATTAAGTATTTCTTGATTTAACTTATAAAGGGTCAATCTTTTATCTTCGGCCAACGATGTTCTTTCTATGGCATCCTTGTGCTTTAATTTGAGGTATATTTTATTATTTGCTTCATTGATGACATTAAACCTCACTCTACGTTGGTTTTCTTGCGATTTGTCTCTTGTGCCCAGAATGTCATTGATGTCGTGTGTGGTTAAAAATGCTTCGGGTTGGAGTTCTAGCAGCTTAAAAAGCAGTTTTTTCTCTAAATCGGTAAAGGAAAGCAGACTAATCTTTAAATTATTTTTCTTTTTCCTAAAATAGAGTACTCCTAAAATCACGATGATAGGCAAACCAAGTCCATACCAATACCATGCTATTCCTGTGCTATAAAATTTACCGAAGTACACAGATTTTGCTCTGATTTCTGAAATAGATAATTTTACGACTGGCCCATTATTGAGGTTTAAAAAAGAAATGATTGTATCTTTTTTTACCTCGTAAATTACTCCTCGCCTAAATGGTTTGGTACTGTCTTTATAAAGATAGACCTCATTTTTTACTGGGTCAATAATATAAATTTTCCAGTCGGCAAAATGAAAAAACAAATTGCCCGTCCAGATGACTTCTCTAGATTTTTTAAATGGCAAATCGGGGTTTAGCTTACCTAGCTGCTCCCAGGTATTTTGTTTAAAATCAAATCTGTATAAATCCTCTATATAATCTCTTTTTTCTTCTTCTAAGTACTCTACATACTCGGAGCCTCCAGCATAAAACACGTCTAATTTGCTATTGTAACCTTGATATCCGCCCAAGATAGCGAGTGGTCCTTTGTTTTTAGGCCTATGTATTTCCCATTCCTTTTTATTCTCGTCAAAATAGCTAATGTTAGGGCTATAATTCCAAAAACCTTCGCCTCCAATGCCGTAAATCAAGCCTTTTCTTTGAAACATATTCATGCCAAAGTTATAACCGCTATGAAATGTTTTGTCTACCCTAATAAGTTTCTTCTCTTGAGGAAAATAGTCATATACTTGTCCGGTTCCTACTAAACTAATTCTTATTCTATTTCCCTTGTCGTAGACAAAATAGCTATTGTTAATTTCTGGGGGTAAATGATTAAAAATAGTGGGATCTAAATTTATTTTTCCTTCATTTATCCAAACACTATTTTCGCTTTCGTTTAATAATTCATATTTATCTAAACTTATTCTTGTTCTTAAATTGGTTTTTGGGTTTATCCATGTAAAATATCGATCAACTGCTGATGCATTTTGACAAAAGAACAAGAGGATGACGGCGTAAATTAATTTAACACTTCTAATCATTGTAAAGATTTATTACGCAAATAAGAAAATATTTTTTACATGTTCTAACAAATAACTTGTGATTATCCGTTATTGTAACGCAAAATCACATATATGTTGCCTATTGCAGGCGATAGAGC
>CANHHZ010000028.1 GCA_947460275.1 Sphingobacteriaceae bacterium
ATTCTTACAATTCTAGTTTCTAACCCATGAAAAGTATGATAAGCCATGGTCATTGCTTCTTGAAAACGTTTGGCTTCATCATAAACACCCCGAGGGCCGACAGGATTTACATTTCCCCAATATTCTTCTGGTTGAGGATTTACAGTTGGATCTCCGTATACTTCTGATGTAGAGGCAATAAGCAAGCGGGCATTTTTAGCTCTGGCCAAGCCTAATAAATTGTGTATACCCAACGAACCAACCTTTAGGGTTTGAATTGGTATTTTTAGATAATCTATTGGACTTGCTGGCGAGGCAAAATGCAAGATGTAATCTAAATTACCAGGCACATATACAAATTTAGAGACATCGTGGTGATAAAATTCAAAATTTTCAAGTTTAAAAAGATGGGCTATATTTTGCAAATCTCCCGTAATTAGATTATCCATGGCAATAACGTGGAAATCTTCTTTGATAAACTTATCGCACAAGTGCGAACCTAAAAAGCCAGCCGCTCCGGTAATTAAAACTCTTTTTCTTTCCATTAGTCGTTAATTAATTTTCTGCCTACACTGTTGTAATAGTAACCTAAATCTATCATTTTTTGCAGATCGAAAAGATTTCTTCCGTCAAATACTACTTTCTTTTCCAATAAGTTATCCATTTTTTCAAAATCTGGGTTTCTAAAAACCGACCATTCAGTAGCAATTAAAAGTGCATCGGCATTTTTTAAAGTATCGTACTGATTATCAGCAAAACTAATTTTATCACCTAAAATAGCCTTCACATTGGCCATGGCCTCAGGATCAAATGCACTTACGGTAGCGCCGTTTTTCAGCAGTTCATCAATAATATACAAAGCAGGAGCCTCTCTAATATCGTCGGTTTCGGGTTTAAAAGCCAAGCCCCATAATGCAAAATGTTTGCCTTTAATGTCGCCTTTATAGTATTTTAACAATTTATCTACCAAAACTGTTTTTTGCTTTTCGTTTACCTGCATTACGGCCTTTAAAAGTTTAAAATCGTAATTATGGGCGTTGGCAGCCATGGCTAATGCCTGTACATCTTTAGGAAAACAGCTACCTCCATAACCAATTCCAGGAAACAAGAAACGCTTACCTATGCGGTCATCAGATCCTATTCCTTTGCGTATTGCATCTACATCTGCACCAACAATTTCGCATAAATTTGCGATTTCGTTCATGAATGTAATTTTAGTAGCTAAAAAGGAGTTGGCCGCATATTTAGTGAGTTCAGACGAGCGTTCATCCATAAAATAGATTGGATTTCCTTGGCGCACATAGGGCGCATAGAGTTCTGACATAAATTTTTGCGCCTTTTCGCTCGAAGTACCAATGACTACACGATCGGGTTTCATAAAGTCTTCTACCGCTACACCTTCTCGTAAAAATTCTGGATTAGAAACTACATCAATTTCAACATTTGTATGGGCTGTAAAAACTGATTTTACCTTATCGGCAGTACCTACCGGAACTGTGGATTTATTGACAATTACCTTGTACTCGGTGACTAAATTGGCAATGTCTTTTGCTGCTCCTAAAATATACGAAAGATCGGCAGCGCCATCTCCGCCAGGTGGCGTAGGCAAAGCCATAAATATAATTTGGGACTCACTAACTGCTTTAGCTAAATTTGTAGTAAAAGATAATCTGCCATCTGCAATATTGCGATGAAAAAGCACATCTAATCCAGGCTCATAAATAGGAACAATTCCTGCTTTCATTTTATCAACTTTTGCAGCATCAATGTCAACACAAATCACATTGTTACCTGTTTCTGCCAAGCAAGTTCCGGTAACTAGGCCCACATATCCAGTTCCAATTACAGCTATCTTCATATTATTTAGAGGGTTTTAAAAATATTCGTTTATCTTAGGCGAAGATACGAATAAAGACACAAAATGCTTTGGATTTATAACATTGGGATAGGATTATATCAAATTTTGTTGCGTTTTGCTTCTATTTTTAATGCTAAAGCAAAATTATTTGTTGAGGGCAGAAAAAACATTTTTGAGCAAATAAAACAAAAGGTAGACGCCAATGACAGACCAATTTGGTTCCATTTTGCCTCGCTAGGCGAATTTGAACAAGGCAAACCTGTTTTAGAAAAACTAAAAAGCATTTCACCAACTCAAAAAATTGTAGTTACTTTTTTTTCGCCCTCGGGATACGAAATCAAAAAAAATTATGCCTTGGCCGACGTTTTTTATCTCCCGTTAGACACTGCAAGTCATGCCGAGAAATTTTTAGCTTTGGTTAATCCCAAGCAAGCCATCTTTACGAAGTACGAATTTTGGTTTCATTATTTTAGAGTGCTCCACCAAAAAGAAATTCCACTTTATTTAATTTCCGGGATATTTAGACCTAAACAAGCCTTTTTTAGGCGGTACGGTAAATTTTATAGAAATATGCTAAAATTTGTAACTCATTTTTTTGTTCAAAACACCGAAAGTGTAGCACTATTAAAAAGCATTGGCATTACCAACGTTACTTTAAGTGGAGATACACGTTTTGACAGTGTATATAAAAATGCCCAAGAAGTGAAGAAATTACCATTAATTGAAGCTTTTTGTGGCAATTCTAATGTATTAATTGCTGGTAGTACGTGGCCAAAAGACGAAAGTTTGTTGGTGGATTGGTCGGCAAAACATCCTGATTGGAAATTGGTTATTGCACCCCACGAAATCGGGGCCACACACCTCCAAGAAATAGAAAATCTGTTTCCAAATGCTGTTAAGTTCTCTGATTTGGATAAGTTTACCCAAAATCTAGCTCAATATCCTCAAGTATTAATCATCAATAATATTGGGATGCTTTCTTCTTTATATCAATATGGCAAAATAGCTTACATTGGTGGTGGCTTTGGTGTCGGCATTCACAATATTTTGGAGGCCGCAGCCTTTGGTTTGCCTGTAATATTTGGCCCAAAATATGAGAAATTTCAGGAAGCTAAAGATTTAATTGACTTGAAGTGTGCCAAAAGTATTTCATCAGCACAAGAATTGGCGCTAGCATTTGACAAATTTACAACTGCCGAAAATATTGCTTTCGATATTAAAAACTACGTAAACACAAAAAAGGGCGCCACTGAAGTCATTATCAAACACCTTTGTAATTAATTCTACTATCAATTAAAAAAGGTGCAGATTTAACCAATTAAAAAAGCTAAAAATTGAGGTAGTTTACAATAATAACGGGTGTGTATTCTTGTTAAAGAATAGTTGAATATTACAAAACCGAAAAAACTTAATTTACTAAAAATTATGCTTTTATCATTTCTTCTAAAGCATCAATAAATCTTAAATCGTCGTTTAAGCTTTCAACCAATTGTATCTTTTCTCCGCCAAGTTCTTCAAACTCTTCTTGATATTCAAAAGTAATTTCGTGCAAGGTTTCTAAACAATCGGCCACAAAAGCAGGACTAAAAACTAATAAGCGCTTTTTGCCTTCGGCAGCTAATTTTTTTAAAATATCGCTGGTGTAAGGCTGCACCCAAGGATCTTTGCCTAATCGAGATTGAAAACAAACGGTGTAATCTTGTCTATCAAGACTCATTTTGGCTGCTATTAAACGTGCTGTATCATGACATTGGGCCGAATAGCAAAATTGATTGGCATCAGTTAAGGATTGACAACAATCGGCATTTTTTAAGCAATGATTTTTAGTGTGGTCGCCTTTACGTAACTGTCTTTGTGGCAAACCATGAAAACTAAACAATACATGGTCAAACGTTTCGGGATTATATTTACTTGCGTTATCGGCAAATATTTCGATCATTTCTGCATTGTCGTGAAAAGAATTTACAAAAGATATTGCAGGAATAGTTTGCCATTTACCTACCAACTCCATGACCAATTGAATGACAGAGCCTGAAGTAGCAGAAGCATATTGTGGAAACAATGGTATCACTTTAATACTATCTACCAAAGCATCTTTTAGTTTTTTTAATGCACTTTCTACAGATGGATTTTGATAGCGCATAGCCAATTCTACGTGGTACTCCTCGCCAAGTTTTTCTTGCAGCATGGCTGCTTGTATTTTACTGTAATGAAATAGTGGCGACCCATTTTCATCCCAAATTTCGCGATATAACTTTGCTGTTTTAGGGCTACGAAATGGAACTATAATTCCTTTTACCAATAAAAACCGAAGAGGTGCAGGAATATCAATTACCCTTTCATCCATCAAAAATTGACCAAGATATTTTCTAACATCTTTTACTCTTGTACTATCAGGTGTACCTAAATTAACTAATAAAACGCCCTTTTTCGCCATAATTTATTTTACAAGCTCATTTTGCAATTCGCTTTCTGTTTGTCTAATTTGGTTTTGTATGTGGTATTAAATTGATTCTAGTTTTGTTTTTACATCCTCCATTAGCCACATTGGCGTAGATGTTGCTCCACAAATACCTACTTTATCATTTGGGGAGAGCCAGCTTTCGTTTAACTCTCCTACGCTAGAAACAAAATAAGAATTGGGATTGTACTTTTTGCATACCTCATATAGCACTTTACCATTGGACGATTTTTTACCAGACACAAAAATGATTTTGTCATAATTAATTACAAAATTCTCAAGCTCCGAATAACGATTAGATACTTGTCTGCAAATCGTATCATTGGCCTCAACCTCGTATCCTCTGTTTAATAATTCTTCTTTAATTTGGTAAAACCTGTCTACACTTTTTGTAGTTTGGCTGTATAGGGTAAATTTATTTGGGAGGGTTACCTCATCTAACTCTGCCAAATCCTGAAAAACGATTGCATTTCCATCGGTTTGCCCTTGTAAACCAATTACTTCGGCGTGTCCGTGCTTACCAAAAATTAAAATTTGCTTATCGTCATCGTACGAGTTTTTAACTCTATTTTGAAGTTTTAAGACCACCGGGCAAGAAGCATCAATTAAGGTTAAGTTATTGTTTAACGCTAATTCGTAAGTAGATGGGGCTTCGCCATGCGCCCTAATTAATATCTTTTCGTTTTTTAATTGGTACAACTGTTCATGATCAATGATACGTAAACCTTTTAGTTTCAAACGCTCAACTTCTTCATCGTTGTGAACAATGTCGCCCAAGCAATACAGATAATCTTCCTTATCCAAAATATCTTCGGCCATATCTATCGCATAAACTACCCCAAAGCAAAAGCCAGAAGATTTATCTATTGTTACATTTAAGTTGTAGCCCATGATATTGTTTAAAGTATAAATTCAAAATTAAGCAAAAGCCATTGATATGGTTATAACTAAATCGTTCGAAAAATGTAATTTTATTCGCACATGACTAGCTAAGATAAGCCCTATCCTCTTCACCATCAACATCTAAAACCACATGCACATGTTCTTTTAATACAGTGGCCAATTGCAAGCCTACAAAATCGGTAGCTATTGGAAAAATTTTGTGACTTCTATCTACTAATACTGCTGTACGTATTTTTTTATGCGGTGTATTTAAAAAAACACCTAAACCATAAGCCAACGTTTTACCACTATTCAGCACATCATCGACTAAAATTATAGTTTTATCTTTCCAGTTAGCTTCTGTCAAATCAACCTTAGCTACAAGCTTAGTATTCTCTTTTTCTAAATCTATACGCAGCATAGTTACTTTAAAATCGGCTATTTTGCATAAAACTAGCTGCAAGCGCAAAGCAAATTTGAAACCACGCTCCCAAATTCCTGCCAAAATAATTTCTTTTTCGTCGATGTTATCTTCCAAAATTTGGTAGGCAATTCGATTAATTTTTTGGGCAATTTGCTGTTTATCTAATAAGAGTACTTGATTTTGAGGCATATTGACTTTATTGTACTACAAAAGAACGGTTTTGAACGGCAAAAACAAACTCAAAACAGATAATTTTAATTACTATTTTGCTTGAGGGTAGGGATAATATATAAAGTTGGCCCCTTCGGGTACAATTACAAAAATGCACATATAGTTTTCGGGCTTTTTGTATGTTTTTAAAAACTGTTCCTTTTTATCGGGGTGGATAATGCCTTTTTGAATAAACTCTTCTAAGGTAGAAGCCTGTATAGTCCAATTGGTATTTAGCTCTGCTCTATTGAGAATAATTTCGCCTATGGTTACTTCGTGTTGGTGCGCAATAAAAATAGGATTTACAGAAATTCCTTCCATCATAATATCTACAGACACTTCTTTGATTGAGTCGGCGTAAAATGACAAATCTTTCTCTAAACTTACCAACGGACTTACCTTTTTGGCTTTGTTAGCTTCGTTACTACCATCTGTATTATTCAATAACTCTTCTGATTCCATTTACTTGAAATTATTTATTTAACTGTAACAAAACAACATTTTCTACGTGTTGGGTATGCGGAAACATATCAACAGGTTTAATGCGCACTACATCATATTTTTCTTTTAACAAAGCTAAATCTCTGGCTTGCGTAGCCGCATTACAACTTACATATACAATTTTTTCGGCCTCCATTTCTAGCAATCGTTCTACTACGTCGGCATGCATTCCTGCCCGTGGCGGATCGGTAATAACTACATCTGGCTTGCCGTGTTCAGCAATAAAATGAGGCGTTAAAATATCCTTCATATCGCCTGCATAAAAAGTGGTATTGTCAATTTTATTTAATTGGGAATTATATTTTGCATCCTCAATAGCAGTGGGCACATATTCTATCCCCACTACCTGTTTTACACTTGCAGCCACAAAATTAGCAATAGTGCCTGCACCAGTATATAAATCATAAACCAATTCATCGCCTTTAAACCCAGCAAATTCTTTAGTTATTTTATACAATTGATAAGCTTGAGCTGAGTTGGTTTGATAAAAAGATTTGGCACCGATTTTAAAGTTTACGCTACCACCATTTTCTAAGGGCATTTGCTCATAAATATGATCTCTTCCGGCGTAAGTAATCACCTCTTGATCAAAAATGGTATCGTTTCTTTTTTGATTTACAATGTAGAGTAATGACGTAATTTCTGGAAACGAAGTTTTTACGTGTTCCATTAAACCATCAATTTGTGCTTGCGAAGCATAAGCAAAAACTACCACAACCATTACTTCGCCGGTTGACGAGGTACGGATAATCAGGTTACGCAAAGCACCTTCGTGGTTGCGCAAATCATAAAAACTTAATTCGTGTGCCAAGGCATAAGCTCTAATACCTAGGCGTAAATTGTTGCTTGGCTCGGCTTGTAAATAGCAGTGCGATATATCTAAAATTTTATCAAACCTTAACGGAACGTGAAAACCTAGAGCATTCATTTCTCTTCCTTCGGCTTCCAACTCCATATCAGCAGCATCTAACCAGCGTTTGTTCGAAAAAGTATATTCTAACTTGTTACGGTAATATTTGTTTTCTGCAGAACCTAAAATAGGTTCCATACCTGAAGTATCTATTTTAGCCAAGCGTTGCAAAGCGGCCTCTACATTTTTTTGTTTAAACTTTAGTTGCGCCTCATACTCCATATGTTGCCATTTACAGCCACCACATGTACCAAAATGACTACAAAAAGCTTGCTGACGGAGCGTAGAAGGCGTTTGAATTTTTTCGATCACTGCCTCGGCAAAATTCTTTTTCTTTTTAACCAAACGCACATCAACTACATCGCCTGGCACGGCTTTATCTACAAAAATTACCAGTTCATCGGCTTTGCCAACTCCCTTACCTTCCTCGGCAATATCAACAATGCTTAATCCTTCAATTCGAATTGGCTCAGCATTTCTTCGGTTTCTACTCATTGCTGCAAATATAACTGTAAAAGCTGAAAGCTGAAAGGGGGTTTTGAGTGGGGAGTTTGAACAAAGAAGGATGAGCAAAGCGTAAAGAACAAGTTCCATTAAAACAACTTTCATCTTGCATCGATTTAATTTGATGCACAAAAATGTTGTCTTCTTATCTTAGGCTACAAACTAATTTTCAAAAAACTTGAGGATCATTCCCAGAATGCCTTCAACTATGCTAAAACTTATATCAAAATGCTCGTCAATATTTACAGAAATTTCCAATACCTCTTTGCTCATTATAAAATATATTAAAATTTTATAAAAAATAAGCACATTTCATACCAAAAACCAAAATGGTATAAATAAATAAAAAACTATAGGTGGTTTAAAGTGCGGCTTTGACCAAATAAGGCAAAATTTCTTTTTGAAAGGTGACAAAGTTTTTGCGAACATCAGCATCGCTTACAGACGTAAAAGCAAAAGAGAACACAATGCTTTTACTCGCTTTTAGCAAAAAGGCCAAACCACCGCGACGGGCTGTATTTTTCTTGAAATGATCAAGTTGTAAATAAGCAAAAAGCAAAAGTGCTTCCAATTGATCAGAGAGATGTTTTAAAAACTCTTGAGAGTTGGTGTTTTCTCGTACAAAATCCCAACCAATAAACTCGTTGCAAACGGTGTAAGACAAGCGGCAGGTTTTCATTACCAATGCTTTTAGATGTTCTTCTTCATTAGCAAATTGCACTTTATTGCTCAAAATTTCTTGCAAATTTACATCGAGGTAATCCATCAAAATGTCGTCCAAAATCTGCTCTTTACTGTCGAAATATTTGTAAATGGTAGCCTTAGCAATTCGGGCTTTCTTTGCAATTTCGTTTACACTGGTTTTATGGTACCCGTATTTTCTAAATAACTCTTTAGCAGCTTTGAGTATGCTCTCTTTAATTTTTGCTGGTTCCATTAATTAGTGACCTGTAAAGTGTTGCCGGCTATACCAACACTATATTGTTTAAGGGATATTTTTGCCGGAGCCTTTACTGGGCTTCCATCATATAATGAATATTTTGCGCCAGAAACTGGATCTGTTGCTGTAATAGTGGGGTCATCTAAAAGCACTGCATTTTTCATTTCAGGGTTTACAGTACTACATCTATCAAAAGCCACGTATGCATTATCGGCTCTGCGATAAATAATAAGACCAGCCAAGCCATAACCCGAAATAGCCACGGCACCACCTGCAGTGCTTAATCTGCTTAGTCTTGGATCTGTTAAAGGCAAACTAAAATTTACAGGTACATTAGGCAAAATACTGTTTTCTTTGCCACAAGACACGCCAAGGACAACAACTAAAAATAGCCAAAATAGTTTTTTAAACATTATATAATTGCTGTTTTATATTGTTTTAAAAATCTAACATCATTTTCAGAAAATAGGCGCAAATCTTTAATTTCAAATTTTAAATTGGCAATGCGTTCTATACCCATACCAAAGGCAAAGCCGCTATATTTTTTACTATCTATACCGCAATTTTCGAGTACATTGGGATCAACCATCCCGCAGCCCAAAATCTCTACCCATCCACTTTGTTTGCACATTTGACAACCATCGCCTTTGCAAATGCTACAAGAAATATCCATTTCCGCACTAGGCTCGGTAAAAGGAAAGTATGACGGACGGAAACGAACTTTTGTGCCTTCGCCGTACAATTCTTGTACAAAGTAGAATAAGGTTTGTTTTAAATCGGCGAAAGAAACATTTTCATCAACATACAAACCCTCTACTTGATGAAAAAAGCAATGTGCTCGGGCCGAAATGGCCTCATTTCTGTATACACGACCCGGCATTAAAGCCCTAAAAGGAGGTTGACCAGCTTCCATCATGCGCACCTGTACCGAAGAGGTGTGTGTACGCAATGCGATATCACCTTTTTCGCCACCTTTTTTAATAAAAAAAGTGTCTTGCATATCTCTTGCAGGATGTTCTTCAGGAAAGTTAAGTGCCGAAAAATTATGCCAATCGTCTTCAATTTCTGGGCCTTCAGCAACGCTAAAACCCAATTTGTTAAAAATTTCTATGATTTCTCTTCTTACCAAAGCCAAAGGATGACGGGCACCAATTTCAAAACCTTCGCCTGGCAAAGTCAAATCTAGTGCGGCGTTTTCAGTTTGAGATGATGAACTTTCAATTACTTCGTTTAACGCTTGATATTTGGCCTCTGCCAATTGCTTAAATTCGTTTAAAACTTTACCAAGTGTTCTTTTTTCTTCGGGAGATACTGCTTTAAATTCATCAAAAATATCTTTGATGATGCCTTTTGTTCCTAAAAAACGGATACGAAATTGCTCCAACTCACCGGCATTTGTTGTATCAAACGCATTGATTTCTGCCGTATACTTTGTAATTTGGTCTTGTAACATTTGCCAAATATACAGCATTTTAAAATAATATTTTGTTACCCCTCAGTTCAAATACTAACTTGAACTCTATTTATTATAAGAAAATGAACCGACGAGCAAAAAAGTTGGCATAAAAAAAGCGATGACAAATTATGCATCGCTTTTTTGTATGTTGCTGATCATTTAAATCACCCCTAATTCTTTACCCACTTTGGTAAAGGCAGCAATGGCCTTATCTAAATGATGTTGCTCATGTGCTGCAGAAATTTGAACCCTAATTCGGGCTTTACCCTGCGCCACCACCGGATAAAAGAAACCAATGACATAAATTCCTTCATCAAGCATTTTGGCGGCAAACGTTTGTGCCACTTTAGCATCGTATAACATTACCGGAACAATGGGATGAAAACCCGGTTTTATATCGAAACCAGCCACGGTCATTTTTTCGCGAAAATATTTGGTGTTACGTTCTAATTTATCTCTCAAATCAGTAGTTTCGCTTAACATATCCAATACGGCAACAGAAGCGCCTGCAATTGGAGGGGCTAAAGTGTTAGAAAACAAATACGGACGAGAACGTTGGCGAAGCATATCGATAATTTCTTTTTTGCCGGAAGTAAATCCGCCGGATGCGCCACCTAAAGCTTTACCTAAGGTGCCTGTAATAATATCAACGCGATCCATTACACCAAAATGTTCGTGCGTTCCTCTACCTGTTTTTCCAATAAAGCCAGTACAATGCGATTCGTCAATCATTACCAAAGCCTCGTATTTATCGGCCAAATCGCAAATTTTATCCAATGGAGCCACCGAGCCATCCATTGAAAAAGCACCGTCGGTAACGATGATTTTATGACGACAATTTTTGGCAGCGATTAATTGTTGCTCTAAATCCTCCATATCGGTATTTTTATAGCGAAAACGTTGAGCCTTGCACAAGCGCACACCATCAATAATTGAGGCGTGGTTTAACTCGTCAGAAATAATTGCATCTTCGGCACCAAAAAGAGGTTCGAAAACACCACCGTTAGCATCAAAAGCTGCTGCATACAAAATAGTATCTTCTGTACCTAAAAACGTTGAAATTTTAGCTTCTAACTCTTTGTGGATAGTTTGTGTACCACAAATAAAACGTACTGATGACATGCCATAACCGTAATCGTCTATTGCTTTTTTAGCGGCATCGATAACTTTTGGGTGCGATGATAAACCTAAATAATTGTTGGCACAAAAATTAATAACCTCTGCGCCAGTAGTGATCTTAATATCGGCGCCTTGAGGGGTAGTAATAATGCGTTCGCGTTTAAACAAACCAGCATTTTCTATTTCTTGAAGTTCTTTTTGCAGAACAGGCTGTAAGCTTTTATACATCTTTTGGGTTGGATAACAGTTAAATTTGGTAGCGCAAATATAAAGGATAATAAACTTTTGCTTAACAAAGTTTAACAGTTTATTTTATTAAATGACAAAACTTACAGCGATATTTAGGCTTTAATTTAAATATGAAAAAAATTTGCCTTTTATTCATCGCTACCTTTCTTTACATCGGATGTGCGGTAGCTCAACAACATCAAATTAGTGGAAAAATAACCGAAAACAACGGAGAGGTAGTGCCCTTTGTTTCTGTTTTTGTGAAAAATACGAGTAAAGGTGTTTCGGCTAATGCGGATGGTTTTTACGCCATTAGTTTACCCAAAGGCAATGTAACATTGGTTTTTAAAGCTATTGGCTATAAAACTGCCGAAAAAGAAATTAATGTAAGCAATAACGCCACGCTAAACCAAATTTTAAGTCCTGAAAGCTTTACACTTAACAATGTAATTTTTAGGCCCAATGCCGAAGACCCTGCCTTTGAAATTATAAGACAAGCCATTAAAAAACGAAAAAAATACTTAAACGAAGTAGAAAGCTATAAAAGTGACGTATACATTAAAGGCTTACAAAAATTAGTTGATGCACCCAAAAAGTTCTTAGGTAGGGATATGCAAAAAGCCTTAAACTTAGACAGCAACAGAAAAGGAATTTTATACTTATCAGAATCTCAATCTATTTTTAGTTTCAAACGCCCAAATCAAATCAAAGAAGAAATGGTTTCCTCCAAAGTATCGGGACGAAATAATACGTTTAGCTTCAACAAAGCATCGGATCTTTTGATTAATTTTTATGAAAATTTGTTGTTAGAAAATACCGGACTAAGCGCTAGAAGTTTTGTATCGCCAATTGCCGATAATGCCCTATTTTATTACAATTACAAGTGGCTAGGTACCGTTACAGAAAACGGAGAAACCATCAACAAAATAGAAGTTAGCCCTAAAAGAACTAACGACCCAGTTTTTAGAGGTACCGTTTATATCGCCGAGGACAGTTGGCGTTTATTGGGACTAAACCTAAACTTAACCAAACAAGCGGGTATAAATTTTGTTGACACGCTTAATATCAGTCAGCAATACATAAAAGTGGCAAAAGTCTATATGCCATCAAGCGCTAAATTTCAATTTAACGGCAAGGTGTTGGGTTTTAAATTTGCGGGCTATTTTATTGGTATTTTTAACAATTACAACGTAAATCCAAATTTCGAAAAGAACTATTTTACCAACGAAATTTTAAAAATAACCAAAGCTGTAAACAAAAAAGATTCGCTGTATTGGATGAACAACAGACCCATTCCACTCAGCCAAGAAGAACAATTAGATTATAAAGTAAAGGACAGTATAGCTTTGCGCAAACTTTCTAAACCTTATTTAGATTCGTTGGAGCAGAAAAACAACAAATTCAGCATCGCTAAACTATTGTTAAGCGGCTACAGTATGAATAACAGGTTTGATAAAAAATACATTTACTTCGACCCACTAGTGCGTTCTGTGTTCTACAACACTGTTGAGGGTTTCGGCTTTAAATATGGTGTAACTTATAGAAAAGGATTAGAGGACAGAAAAAATTATGCCATTAGGCCAGAAATCAGATATGGCTTTTCTAACCGATTACTTACAGGAAAAATTTCTGGAAGCTTTTACTACGACCCTATAAAAAGAGCAAGCGTGGGTGCAAGTTTCGGTACCGAAGTTGACGATTTAAACCGATACGGAACTTTAAGCTTATTTGGCAACTCATTAAACAGTTTACTTTACGAAAAAAATCTCTCCAAATTTTATAAAAAAGAATTTGCCACCATTAGCACTACCAGAGAATTGGCAGACGGATTACAAGCAAGTATAGGTATAAATTACACTAAAAATTACACTTTGCAAAACACCACAAAGTATAAATTTAGAGACGTAAAAGACGTAGAATTTACTTCAAACAACCCTCTTGCGCCACAAAGTGAAACTCCATTGTTTCCAACCTATAAAGCGTTTGATGTTTCGGCGGTGCTTACCTATACCATTAACCAAAAATACACCACCAGGCCAGATGGTAAATTTTACGAAGAATCGAAATATCCTCGCATACAATTAGGCTACCGCCATGGTATTAAAAATATTTTGGGCAGCGATGCCGATTATAGTTTGTTGAATTTAGAAATCTACCAAGAACGCATTAGTGCGGGTTTGTTGGGTTATTCTTCTTTTGTGATAGGTGCCGGTAAATTTTTAAACAACAACACGGTTTATTATCCAGATATGAAGCACTTTAGAGGAAATAGTGCTCTCTTTTTTATTCCCGATTTACGAAAATTTAGATTTTTAAACTTCTACAGCTACAGTACCAACGAGCAATATGTCGAAGCACATTTTGAACACAACTTTGCAGGCTTTGTTACCAATAAAGTGCCTTTGCTAAGAAAGTTAAAATTGGAAGAATTTGTGGGCATCAATTACCTCACACAACCACAAAAAAGAAATTACAGCGAATATTATTTCGGTTTAAAACGTTTGTTATTTAGTGTGAGTTATGGTTGGGCATACGATGAGCGTAATAAGATAAACCAAGGTTTCAGAATTTCGACAGGGTTTTAGCGTATCATGTGATATAAATTATGATTTAGATCACATTACTTACAATTTCAACTCCATTTCTTATATTTGCAACATTAAACGCCGTTTGCAGCGGTATCAATGAATTATGAAATACAACACCTTACTTTACTATTGCTATAGTCCGATAGCAAATGCAGAACAATTTGCTGCTGATCATTTAAATTTTTGTAAATCTTTAGGCCTAGTAGG
>CANHHZ010000029.1 GCA_947460275.1 Sphingobacteriaceae bacterium
TAATGGCAACGGGATATAAATTTCCCGAACCATTTAAAGTGAAGGCTGATGATGGTATTACCGATATTTACGGTGTAATGTACAAACCATTTAATTTTGATGCCACCAAAAAGTATCCAATCATTGAATACGTGTATCCTGGTCCGCAAACAGAATCTGTAAATAAATCGTTTGGCAGAAGCATGGATAAGGTAGATCGTTTGGCACAACTGGGCTACATTGTAATTACAGTGGGCAACAGAGGCGGACATCCGGCTCGTTCAAAATGGTACCACACTTATGGATATGGCAATTTACGCGATTACGGTTTGGCCGATAAAAAAGCTGCCATAGAGCAATTGGCAGATAGGTATACCTTTATTGATGCCAATAGGGTAGGAATAACCGGGCATTCTGGCGGTGGTTTTATGTCTACAGCTGCACTTTTGGTTTACCCGGATTTCTTTAAAGTGGCCGTTTCTGCAGCAGGTAATCACGACAATAGCATTTACAACCGTTGGTGGAGCGAAAAACATCACGGTGTTAAAGAAGTTGTTTCGGCCAAGGGCGATACTACTTTTAAGTATTCAATAGATAAAAATCCAGATTTGGCTAAAAATTTAAAAGGACATTTATTGTTGATGCATGGTGATATAGACAATAATGTACACCCTGCCAATTCCATTAGAGTTGCAAATGCGTTGATAAAAGCTGGCAAAAGATTTGATTTTATGATTGTGCCTGGTCAGCGACATGGCTTTGGCGACATGACAGAATACATGTTTTGGCGTTTGGCCGATTATTTTAACAATTACCTCTTGGGAGATTTTTCTCAATCAGTAAATGTAAATATGACAGAAATGGATAAGGAAATTGAGCGAAAGCAATAGTTTGAAAGCAAAAAGAGCCACGAGATATCGTGGCTCTTTTTGTTGTAAAAGGAAAATTAATTTACAGTTGTTTCTTTAGTTTTTTCATTCAAAAAAACAAATTGATGATCGAATACATCTAGTTTTATTCGACTTTCTTTATCTATTTTTCCTGCTAAAATAGATTTGGATAATTCGTTTAAAATTCTTTTCTGGATCACACGTTTCAAAGGTCTTGCACCAAACTGCGGGTCGTAACCTAATTCTGCTAACCAATCTAACGCATCCTGACTTGCGGTGATGCTAATTCCCATTTCGGCCAATGTATCTTGAACTTGTTTAAACTGCAAGTTTACAATAGCTCTAATCTCGTCTCTGTTAAGCGGCGTAAACATGATGAGTTCATCAATTCGGTTTAAAAACTCAGGTCGGATGGTTTGTTTCAGTAACTCAAATAATTCAAGTTTAGTTTTGGCAATAATTTCATCTCTGTTTTCATCAACCAGCACTTTAAAATTATCTTGTATCAAATGCGAACCAATGTTTGAGGTCATGATGATTATAGTATTTTTAAAATTTACTACACGACCTTTATTATCGGTTAATCTTCCATCATCCAACACTTGTAGTAAGATATTAAACACATCAGGGTGGGCTTTTTCAATTTCATCTAATAAAATCACAGAATAGGGTCTGCGGCGAACAGCTTCGGTCAACTGGCCACCCTCATCATAGCCAACATATCCTGGAGGGGCTCCAATTAGTCTAGAAACCGCATGGCGTTCTTGGTATTCGCTCATGTCGATACGGGTCATGGCATTTTCATCATTAAATAAAAATTCGGCCAATGCCTTGGCTAATTCTGTTTTACCAACCCCTGTGGTGCCCAAAAATATAAACGAGCCAATAGGTTTGCGTTTGTCTTGTAAGCCAGCTCTAGAGCGACGGATGGCATCAGAGATAGCCTCGATGGCTTCGTTTTGTCCGGCTACACGTTTGTGCAGCTCATCCTCTAAGTGCAATAGTTTTTCGCGTTCGCTGGCTATCAATTTAGTCACCGGAATACCTGTCCATCGGCCAACTACGCCTGCAATGTCATCGGCAGTAACTTCTTCTTTAAGCATTCTACTTTCGCTCTGTTTGCTTTCCAAACTCGCTTTTAGTTTTTCAACTTTGTCATGTGCCTCTTTAATTTTTCCATAACGAATTTCGGCAACTTTGCCATAATCGCCAGCACGTTCAGCTTGTTCGGCCTCTAATTTATAAGCTTCAATTTGTTCAAGTTGGCTGTTCAGCGCATCCACCAAATCTTTTTCGCCTTGCCATTTTGCTTTTAGTTCATCTCGCTCTACTGCTAAATTTGCAATTTCTTCAGAAAGTTCTTTTACTTTTTTATCATCTTTTTCACGTTTAATGGCTTCACGTTCAATCTCTAAGCGCATAATTTCTCGGTCTAAAGCATCAACATTTTCGGGTACGCTGTCCATTTCCATACGCAGTTTAGAGGCAGCTTCGTCCATTAAATCTATAGCTTTGTCGGGTAAAAATCTATCAGCAATATAGCGTTGGCTCATTTCTACAGCGGCAATTATGGCTTCGTCTTTAATTCTCACTTTGTGGTGCGTTTCGTAACGTTCTTTTAATCCACGTAAAATAGAAATGGCATCTTGTGTATCTGGTTCTTCAACCATCACTTTTTGGAAACGACGCTCTAAGGCTTTATCCTTTTCCAAGTATTTTTGATATTCATCTAAAGTCGTGGCGCCAATGGCACGCAATTCGCCCCTGGCTAAAGCTGGTTTTAAAATGTTGGCCGCGTCCATAGCACCTTCGCCACCACCTGCACCCACTAAAGTGTGTATTTCGTCTATAAACAAAATAATATCACCATCGCTTTGCGTAACTTCTTTTACCACTGCTTTTAGGCGTTCTTCAAACTCGCCTTTGTATTTAGCACCCGCAATTAAAGCCCCCATATCTAACGAATAAACTGTTTTTGATTTTAGGTTTTCGGGTACGTCGCCTTTAATTATTCTAAATGCGATACCTTCGGCAATGGCTGTTTTACCCACCCCTGGCTCGCCAATTAAAATTGGGTTGTTTTTTGTTCGTCGAGATAAAATTTGAATCACCCTTCTAATTTCTTCATCACGGCCAATAACGGGATCTAATTTACCGCTCTCGGCATATTCGTTCAAGTTACGTGCATATTTGTTAAGCGCTTGATACGTAGCTTCCGCATTTTGGTCGGTCACCCGGTGGTCGCCGCGTAACTCGCCAATTGCCTTTTTAAGGTCTTTTTCATTTACACCTTGCTCTTTTAAGAGCTTGGCGGTATTGTCGTTTGCGGCTAAAATGCCCAATAAAATATGCTCAACGGCTACAAATTCGTCTTTAAACTCTTTTAAGTACGATTGCGCTTTTTGAAGTGCGGTATTTGCCCCAGAAGAAAGGTAGGTCTCTCCGCCAGTTACTTTAGGTAATTTGTTTAGGCTTGCATCTAAATGTTGGTTGATGGTGTTAAGATTTACATTTAGTTTTTTTAACACATACGAAACCACATTTTCATCAACAGTGAGTAAACCTTTTAAAATGTGCGCAGTTTCAATAGCTTGTTGCTGATTGCCCTTTGCTATTTCAGAAGCTTGCTGAATGGCTTCTTGAGCTTTGATGGTAAAGTTGTTCAAGTTCATGTTTTGTTTTTATTCAAAACAAATGCCAAGGTAGTTTTGCTTTAACAATCGGTAAATTTGTCTGTTAAAATTTATTATTTAAGAATAAATGTCTGAAAATTAGCAAGTTGTAATGAAATTTTGACTTATTTTTCAAAAAAAGACGCAGTTGATTAAACCATTTTTGTTTAGGGTGTTCAAAGAAGTATGAAAATTTTAAAGGAAATATTAATTGCCGTATTAGGAGTTTTTAGTTTCATCTTATTCTTTGTAGTTGATTTTTTTAGTAAAGAATCAAATTTATAAGCATAAATAAAAAAAGGGTTTGCCAAAGCAAACCCTTTTTTGTTAACGTATTTTCTTATTTAAACTAAACTAAAACTTCTTTTAGTTTTTGTGTTTGGTAATCTACAAGTTTTTGTAAGGGTCCACTCGCCAACATTTTCATCATCATGTTTAAATCTGCCGATATCATGTGTTTTGCAGTTGTACCACCATTTTCATTAGGTGTAAGCGTCCATTTTAGCTCTACATCAAAAGGAGGTTTTTCGGTAGGTATAGCCACAATTTCGCTGTTTGGTGTTTTACTAGAAATTTTTATAGACAATTTTGCCATGTTTTGGATAGTAAAACTTGCTTCGTCTGTTGTAGAGGACCAATTGTAAATGTTTTCGGGCATCAATTGTTTATGGTTGTTTAAATCTTCTAAAAAAAGATAAACTTTAGCTACAGGTAAATCTAGTTCAATGGTGCTTTCTATAATTGTCATAAATTTTCAGGTTATTGTAAATGATGCTTGGTTTATTTTCCCCAAACGGCTGGATCTTCTCGCCATTGGCTCAATACATCTATATCGTTTTTTAGGATGTAACTATGTTCTGCAGCGTAATTGATTAAAGTGGTATAATCTGACAAGGTAGAAAAACGACATTTTGCTGTTGCAAAATTTTCATCGGCTTGTTTAAAACCATAAGTAAATATAGCTGCTAAACCCGCCACTGATAATCCGGCATCACGCAGGGCATCTACAGCTTGTAAACTACTTTTTCCGGTAGATATTAAATCTTCAATGACCACTACACGTTGTCCTTCAACTATTTCTCCTTCAATTAAACTTCCGGTTCCGTGTTCTTTTGCTTTTGACCTTACATAAATAAATGGTAAACCTAGTTCTTGCGCCACCAATACACCTTGGGGTATGCCTGCAGTAGCCACACCGGCAATAACATCTACGTTTCCGTACTCTTCTTGTATAAGTGCAACCAATTTTTGACGGATGTAGGTTCTAACAGCAGGATGAGACAATGTAATACGATTATCGCAATAAATTGGAGATTTCCAACCCGACGCCCAAGTAAAAGGATGATTGGGTTGTAATTTAATTGCTTTAATTTGTAATAAAAATTCAGCTACCTTTAGTTCAATTTCACTTTTATTATACATGACACAAAAATACAGAATTTATATCAACGATAATACCTTGCTTATTGCCGATGCGATGCCAAAACAGCAAGCTAATCTTCAACAACTTGATTCAGAGGAATTTGAGTTTTTAACATTTTACAAAAATTTGAAGAAAGGGGCTAAAAATTACCTCTTGGTTGTTAAAAGACCTAAAGTTGTGTTCAAATCTATCCAAAAAAAGTTAACAGTAATTAAAGCTGCAGGTGGTTTGGTGGAAAATAATAAAGCTGAATTTTTATTTATTTACAGAAATAAAAAATGGGATTTGCCCAAAGGTAAAGCAGAAAAAGGGGAAAAGATTAAAGTTACTGCAGTTAGAGAAGTAGAAGAAGAATGTGGTGTTGAAATTTTAAAAAGAGGTAAGTTGTTGTGTAAAACTTATCATATTTATGAAATGAATGCAACTGTAATTTTAAAGCGTACCACCTGGTATAAAATGAAGGTTAAGGGCGCACCCAAATTGATTCCACAAAAAGAAGAAGGCATCACGAGTGCGGTTTGGGTTGATCCCAATCAGATTAAAACTAAGATCAAGAATACTTACCCTTTAATTATTGAGGTGCTTACAGAAGGGAAGTTGTTACAAAAAAGCTAAAGCTTCTTTGGGCACAAATGGGCTTACATCGCCGTTGTTGCGTAAAATATCGCGTACAATAGTTGAGCTAATGGCCGAATATTCGGGTTTGCTTAGCAGTAAAATTGTTTCTACTTCTGGCATCATGGTTTGGTTGATTTGCGCAATGGCTCTTTCATACTCAAAATCCGAACTAGAGCGGATGCCTCTTACCATGTATTTTGCATTAATTTTTCGACAAAAATCAACGGTTAACCCTTCGTACAATTGAACATCTACATTTGCATTTTCTGCAAAAATTGTGCGTACCATTTCTTCTCTTTTATCGCCCGAAAGAAAATTTTGTTTAGCGCTATTTAATCCAATACCTACAACTATACGGTCGAATAGGGGTAATGCTCGCTTTAAAATATCCACATGGGCAATGGTTATTGGGTCGAAAGAACCAGGAAACAAGGCAATTTTCATATCTATTGGTTTACGTTTTAAGTTATAAGTTTGTTTTACGAATTTCTTCATCTTCGAGGTTAAAAAAGCTAAAAGAACTGTTTCCATATTTTCTAACTTCTTTAAATCCTAACTGCTGATTTAGTTTTAAAAAGGTGGGATGCTCCACAATTAAAGTTCCGTTTGGCGTTAGCAAATTGTTTTTTATAACCAACTCTGGTATCATAGGAATGTTAGGCAAATCGTAAGGTGGGTCGGCAAAAATAAGTTCATATTTGGTGCTGCATTGCTCCAAAAATTTAAAAGTATCTGCTTTCAACGTTTCTATTTGTGGCAAGTCGTATTTTTCTGCTACCGATTTAATCCAAGCAATACATCCAGGGTGTTTGTCTAGTGCGGTTACCTGCTTAATTCCTCTCGAGGCAAATTCAATACAAATGCTTCCTGTGCCACTAAAAAGGTCTAAAACATGGCATTCTTCAAAATCATAAGTATTGTAAAGAATGTTAAATAATGCTTCTTTTGCCATATCTGTGGTTGGTCGCACAGGTAGGTTTTTAGGGGCATTAAATTGTCTCCCTTTAAGTTTCCCTCCAATTATTCGCATAAAGAAAGTGCTAAAAGGCTGCTGTAATAATGAAAAGGGAGGTCGTTTATCACTTCTAAGTCGAGCTCATTTTCAAGTGTTAAAAAACTAATGTTGCTAAAGTATTTTTGTAAACAATGGTAGTTATTATCCTCTTGGTGAATAATTCCACAGAGTAAAATTTTCGTGTTTTCGCAGTCAATGTTAAGTTCGTCCATCATCAACAGCAAGAAATAGTTGAGTTCTTCGGAAGTTGAGATTTGATAATTTTGCTGAAATACCAATTTTTCATTTGCTACGTAAATGACTTGAAATCCATGGTTAGAAAAATCTATGATTAAAGCATTTTCTTTAATGTTTTCGGCTATTTTAACCAAGCCTGCATGGGCTATGTATTTTTTTCCGTCGGCAAAATAATTTAAACTCGTTTCATCGGCAATTTTGCCTAAGGTAAATAGGTTTACAAACTCGAAATGGTCTTGTTTTTGTGTATATAAATTGTTGGTATGCGGAGCGATAAAAAACTGGGTATGAATGCCCAAATCATTTTCATTAAACAGCGCATTTGGAACAGAAATGTAATTTTCTGTGAAAAAAGCAAGTTTTATTTCCTGATAAGGCAAACTCAGGTAATTGTCTATCTTGAGATAACTAGCTAATTTTTGTGCGCCATCGCATTCTTGCTCATCAAAAACAGCAATTACCTTTTTAGTTGCTTTATTTACAATGGCATATGAAAAACTATCTGCAGCTGCTTTTATCAATAAAGCACAAGATTTTGCCATCATCGCGTCGAATTTTGGATCGACCAATAATATATTGTTGTGTTTGTTCATCTTCAGCAAAAATAATTCTTTTTTCTATAAGATTACCATTGCATCTTTGTTAAATGGATAAAGCCAATTTTATTGTACAATTGTACCCGTTTTCGCCCACTACCGAACAGTTGGTGTTTTGTACAAAAGCGGCTTCTTTTTTTGCCGATACCACAGCAAAAAAATGTATGGTATTGCGGGGTTATGCTGGTACAGGTAAAACAACCTCTATTGCTGCTTTGGTAAAAGCTTTACCACAATTTAAATTAAAGGTAGTGCTTTTGGCTCCAACAGGAAGGGCAGCAAAGGTAATTAGCAGTTATACGCAAAAACCAGCTTTTACCATTCATAAAAAAATATACCGCAAGCGAAGCGCTGTAGCTACAGAAATGGCATTTCAATTGGCGCCAAACCTTGCAGAAAACACTTTATTTATTGTAGATGAGGCTTCGATGATTGCCGATGAATGGAACACGCAAACCGGATCTTCCTTTTTAAAAGATTTAATCGAATTTGTGTATCAGCCTTCCTCTGCCGGGAAAGATAAAAATTGTGCTTTGTTGTTTGTAGGAGACACCGCCCAGCTACCACCTGTTGGAAGTTTGGATAGCCCGGCGTTGAATGATACCTATCTTGCCAGTAATTTTGGTTTAAAAGTAAGCTCGGTTGAACTTACAGAGGTGGTGCGACAAGAAAAAAAATCGGGTATTTTGGCCAATGCTACCATGTTACGTAAGTTGATAAATACCTATACCGAAGATAAAAAAACACTGCCTAGATTTTTGACTAAAGGTTACAAAGATATTTTTAGTATGACTGGCCTTAAGTTGGTAGAAGGATTAGAATATGCTTACGGTAAGTATGGTACAGAAAATACTTTGGTGGTTTGCAGGTCCAACAAGTCGGCCAACGTATATAACAACCAAATTAGAGCAAGATTATTGTATAGGGAGGAAGAGTTGAGTGGTGGCGATCAGATTATGGTGGTGCGTAATAACTATTTTTGGTTGCCCGAAAACCCAAAAGCATCTTTTATTGCCAATGGAGATATGGCCAAAATTACAAGAGTGCGTAGGGAAGAGGAGCGTTTCGGATTGAGGTTTGCAGAAGTAAGTTTAGAGTTTTTAGACTTTCCAGAGTTAGGTGCTATTTCTTGTAAGGTTATTTTAGATACCTTACAAGTAGAAACTCCAAATCTTCCTTACGATAAAAGTAAGCAGCTTTTTGAGGGTTTAATGCAAGATTATGACCATTTGAACAGCAAACGCGAAAAAATTCAGGCCATTAAAGAAGATCCGTATTACAATGCTTTACAAATAAAATTTGCCTATGCTGTAACTTGCCATAAGGCACAAGGCGGACAATGGGATTCGGTTTTTGTAGACCAAGGTTATTTGACCGATGAAATGATAGATATTGACTTTTTACGTTGGTTGTATACCGCAGTAACGCGGACTAAAAAAGAACTTTTTTTGGTTAATTTTTCGCAAAATCTGTTTGCTACAGCTCAGACAGAAAATTAAGGCAAACAAAAATGCCACTTTTAAAGTGGCATTTTTTGCATCAATAAATAAATAAAATATTTTTACTACTTATCCTGTTACTCTTACGTTTTCTGCTTCAGGGCCTTTTTTGCCTTCCTTAACCTCAAACTCCACTTGTTGTCCTTCTTGTAAAGATCTCATTCCTGAAGATTGGATTGCAGAATGGTGGCAAAAAATATCTTTACCGCCTTCTTCTGGGGTTATAAAACCAAAGCCTTTTGAATCATTAAACCATTTTACTGTACCTATCATACTTTTTATTATTAAATTAGGAAGTGAAGATAGTGATTTCAATATAAAAGGCTGAATTATTTTTTAAAAAATATATTTTTTAATTTAAAATTAAATTAAAAAGTGGGTTTTAATGGATAAAAAAGCAATTTTTTAGTGTGAATTAATTTTTAATTAATCAGCCAAATTATCTATCACAATTTTTATTTCATGATCACTTACAGTTATCCTTCTTTCTTTGTATAAACCTCCAACGGCCTTTTTAAAAGCACTTTTACTGACTTGAAAACGCTCATATATTTCGTCGGGCGTACTTTTATCGCCCAACGCAATTTTTCCGCTATTTTCTCTTAATTCCTTTAAAATTACGTCTTTTGTATCCAAAATATGGCCGTAACCACTTGGTTGTAAGGTTAAGTCTATTTTTAATTCTACTCTAATTTTTTTAATCCATCCTTTGCGTTTTTGTCCAGGTTCTAGATTTGAAAATAGTTCGTTGTGGTATAGCAAGCCAATGTTACGGTTGTTGATGATGGCATTAAAACCTAAATCTGTTTTTTCTGTGATCAATAAATCTACTTCGTCTCCTTCCTCAAAATCAAAATCGTCTTCTTCAATAAAATTTTCTAACCTAGAAGAGGCCAGCATGCGCTGATTGCTTTCGTCTAAATATAAATAAACGGCATAACTTTCGCCTTTCATCATCATTCTTTTCTGTTCGCGGGTAGGGACGTAAACATCTTTTCCAATTCCTAAATCCAAATAAGCGCCATCTTCATTTACATCTACCACGGTTAAAAACGCAAAATCATCAACTTCGGCTAAGGCATGTTGTGTAGTTGCAATGGTGTTACCCTCTTTATTTACAAAAACAAAAACTTTAAGGTTATCGCCTAACTCTGCGTTTTTTGGCACATCTATATAAGGTAGCAAAACCTCTCTATCACCGTTTGACAAACTTAAGCCATCACTATTTTTTGCTGTAATTCTTAAATCGTTGTATTTTCCTATTTCAATCATTTTATGGGTGTTAAGCTATTTTCTTCAACAGCTGTTTTGGCAAAGTTACGCAAATTTTAGGTGGATGATGTTTTTGTGTGCGAGTTTACGCCTAATTTTGGCCCAAAAATTAGACCTCAGGGTACGCTTGCAGATAGGCTTGGTATTTGTTTTTGAGGAATGATAAGTTAAACAAATCATCAATGGCATAAAAAAAGGCTCAACTTGAGTTGAACCTTTTTTATCACTGAATAAAATTAAACTAACTTAAATTTACCATACATCTAAAAAGAGTTTGAAACCTCTTCAACAATTGCGGTTGTTAAAAATACCAACCGCAGGGAGTGTTTTAATTTATCGTATAATCAACCTTTAAAAATATTTGATTATACCCATCAACTGCGGCATATAATTTATAAGATTTTAGAGGGCTAGGTATTGTAGGCCCATTCCCCATACTGAACATGGTAGCCTCAAAAGTTTCATACACTGATAGAGTTACCCTATCACTCCACGAAAATGAACCATTATTCCAAAGACTAATAACGGGTGACCAAGCAGAATAAACACTTGTATTAGCACGATAATTTTGAGTACTTGTTGAACCTCCTAAGTCCCAAGAACCTGTATTCTTCTGACAAAAAACCATCATATTGTCATTGCCATTTGATCTAACTTCAATAAAACCACCGTTATTGGTGCTGTTATATCTAAATTCAAAACCACCACAGGAAAGAATAGTATTTGGTGCATCAGCAATTTTACAAATTATTGAATTTGATTCACTTTTAGCACTAACCCAAGTTGCAGCACCACTTCCATCAGCAGTTAATACTTGACCATTTGTTCCTGCAGATGTTGGATAGGTTATATTTCCTGTAGTTAAAGCACCGCTGGTTTTAACACTTGAAACACTTGTATTTCCTAATTGAATGGTATTTGACGCTGCTACAATTGCACCATTACCGATTGCCGTAGCATTTGTTAAATTACCAGAAGCAACATCTGCACCAGGGCCAACCGCAGTATTAAAACGACCTGTAGTATTGGTTCCTAATGCTCCTTGTCCTAAGCCCACACCATAACTTCCAGTGGTATTTCCTGCTAAAGCATCAATACCAAGTCCTGTATTAAAATTTCCTGTTAGGTTCGAAGCAAGTGATTGTCTACCTAATGCAGTGTTCCCATTTCCTGTTGTATTTGATAACATTGATTCAATACCAACTGAAGTGTTTTGGGAACCTGTTGTATTTGAATTTAATGAATTTCCACCTATTGCCGTATTATAATTACCTGAAGTGTTTAAATTTAATGCTTGAAATCCATTAGCGGTATTTAACATTCCACTTGTATTTGAATTAAGGGTACTTGAACCGATTGCTGTATTGTTAGATTTATTTCCTAAACCTTTACCAATCGTTAAACCATTGACATTTAAATCGGAACTAAAAGTTTTATTTCCTGCTACAGTTTGATTGGTGGTTACATCCACAAAATTTGAAGTATTCACTGTAACAGGGGTACTCCAAGCAACCACACCCGATCCGTTGGTCGAAAGCACTTGTCCTGTTGTACCGTCTGTATTAGGTAATGTAATGGTTCCTGTGGTTAATTTTCCACTAGTTTTAACACTTGAAACACTTGTATTTCCTAATTGAATGGTATTGTTGTCAGAAACTATAGCACCAAACCCTAGCGCTGTTGCATTAGAAATAGTTGCACCTGCGGTTGTTGTTCTAGCTTGCGCTCCTAAAAAAGTGTTGTTTGATCCTGTTGTTAAAATATCACCCGACCGAGCACCAACACCAACATTATTGTTTCCAGAAGTACTTATTAAAGATTGGTTACCAATTGCAGTATTATTTGACCCACTAGCTACATTAAACATAGTTTCGGCTCCAATCGAAGTATTTCCTCCTCCTGTGGTTAAACCTATCATGTTAAAGTAACCAACACCAGTATTGTTATCGAAAGAAGTTCCTCTGTAATCTTTCAAGGCGAGATAGCCTACAGCTGTATTTCTGGTTCCAGATGCATTGCTTGTACTTAATGCTCCGGCACCAACAGCTGTATTTTGATCATTTTGCCCAGTACCTTTACCAATAGCCAACCCATTTACTGAAATATCAGCACTAAAGGTTTTTGATCCTGCAACAGTTTGATTGGTGGTCAAATCCACAAATTTTCCTGATGTTGCACTGTTTACAAATGCTGTAGTTGCTACTTGAGTCGTATTAGTGGTTGAAGCGGCCGTTGGTGCAGTTGGTACTCCAGAAAAAGCGGGTGAAGCAATGTTAGCTTTCAAAGCCACCGAAGCAGCAGTTGCCAATGCGCTTAAATCTTGATCGCCAGTATTTGATCCGGTGATGGCAGCCAATTTTGTTTTTTCGGCTGTGGTATAATCGTTGGTAGACAAATCTTTTCCTGTCACCTTATCTACTTTAGTAGCTAAGCCGTTAGTGAGGTCAGCCGTGTTGGCTTTTAAATTTAAGGCTGTTTGTGTTGCTGTGCTCAATGGCTTTAAGGCATCAGACGTATTGTCGACATTAGACAAGCCCACTTTAGATTTATTAATGCCCATAGCTACTTTAACATCCGTAACTGATCCGTCTGCAAGTTTTGCAGTGGTAATCGCTCCATCTTTAACATTGGCATCCTCGGCATACAAAGCATAGGGCGAATAGTTTAGTGCTTGTCTGCTAATTTCGGCATAATCGCTACAACTACCATTGGTATTTACACCTACCACTAATGTTTTCAATCCTAAGCCCCAGGTTACCGTTGCAAGCGTACTTGCTGTACCCGCAGTTTTGGTTCCATTGCCAATGATTAAATTTACCATTCCAAATTGGTCGGTGGTTAGCGTTTGTGTTTCTTGGTATTCTAATTGGCCAGCCGCATTTAAAATTTGGAATGACATACATACACTTTTGTTGGCTAGGGGAGTGCCCACGGCGTTAAATCCTGGCGCAGCTATTTCTTTAGGGTTGATAATTACCGCTTGGTAGCCAATGCCTTTTTGTTGTGCAAACGCATTTGCACCTAATAAGATGAAGAACGCTAATAATATTTTTTTCATGTTGTTTAAATGATAGTGATTAATGTATGTTTACGCTAAAGCCTACATTTAGGCTATGGTTGTTAAAATTTAATTTCTCCTGACTTTGATTTTTCAAGCTGAAATGTTTGTCGAAGTTGTAAGCCAACTGTAAAGCAAAATCATTGTTGATTTTATAGCCATACAATAAACCCACTCCCGGCCCAGCAAAAATTCCTGAGAACTCTTTTTGAGCAACCAAATTCATTTGCTCGAAGTTGATTTTTTGACGACCGTAAACAATAGTTTCGGCTCCAAATCCTACTTTTAAAGCTAGGTTATGGGCTTTACCGTTAAGTACTTTATAATAAAATGCTCCTTTAACGCCAAGATAGTTGGTTTTCCACTCCATAGCCGCACCTGTAGTAGATCCTGTTGCATTGTATTCGTTGATGACTCCACTTACGGAATAGAATAGGGGTTTGTTCTTTTTACTGGCAGAAAAGAATCCTACTTCATAATTGTAGCCAATACCCTTTTGTAATTTTACAATGGTGTTGATATTATCTTTAAAATCGTAGGTAGTAAGGTTTTTTCCGCTATGGAAAAATAATTCTTGTGCTTGGAGTGTAGAGATACTATACAATAATAGCCCTATGAGTAAAGATTTTTTCATGAATGTTTAAAATTTGATAATGATTTTTGAGAATGAATAGTTTCTTGCAGTTATACGGAGGATGTAAGATCCGGCAGGTAAAGTATCGAAATTGAAGTTTAGCACAGACTGCGGAGTGGTAAAAGATTTTGTATAAAGCGAAAGGCCGGTCATATTGAACAGCGAAACGGA
>CANHHZ010000030.1 GCA_947460275.1 Sphingobacteriaceae bacterium
CCAGAAACCGAAGGTATCATCATGATTGGTGAAATTGGTGGTGGCATGGAAGCCGAAGCCGCTTTATGGATCAAAGCCCACGGAACAAAGCCTGTAGTTGGCTTTATCGCTGGTCAAACAGCCCCTCCTGGACGTAGAATGGGTCACGCAGGTGCAATTGTTGGCGGCGCAGAAGATACTGCTGCTGCCAAAATGAAAATTATGGCCGAATGTGGTATCACCGTAGTGGAAAGCCCTGCCGAAATTGGTGCTGCCATGGTCAACCTGTTAAAAAAATAATTTAACTATAGTACATATAGAAAACGCTCCACTTAAATGGAGCGTTTTTTTTACGCCTATTCTTTACGTTAAAATGAATAAACTTGGTTTGCATTTTAATTATCTTTGTACATCATATAAAACTAACCATCATCAAGTTAATGCTATGAAAATGAATAAATTGCTATTGGCCTTTGGCTTGTTCATGGTCACAAATTTTGTTGCTTGTGCACAAAAGGAAGAAAAATCATCGCCGGCTAAAACCACCAAAAAAATGGAGTACAACAAATTAACTAAAGAAGAAGAAGCAGTAATTGTTTACAAAGGTACCGAGTATCCGGGAACAGGGAAGTACGACAAGTTTTTTGAAAAAGGAACCTACAACTGCAAACGTTGCAATGCACCTTTGTATCAATCAGATTCTAAATTTGATGCCCATTGCGGATGGCCAGCATTTGATGATGAAATAACAGGCGCTGTGAAACGCATCGCCGATGCCGATGGCTCCCGTACAGAAATTGTATGTGCCAAATGCGATGCGCACCTGGGTCATGTGTTTATTGGCGAAGGATTAACGACTAAAAACACCCGTCATTGCGTAAACTCAATTTCTATGATTTTTGTTCCTGAGAAGAAGTAATTTAAAATAACTTATAAAATGGCCTTAAATAGCTAGGTATTTTTATTTATAACTGCAGGCCAAAGCCCATAAAAATTGCGATACAAATGATTTTGTATATTTGCAGCGCAGTAACCCATAACTCAAACTAATGAGATTAACTTTTAACCTTTTTTTGTTTTTACTTTTTACTTGTTTTGTTGCGCAAGCACAAACAACCAATGCAAAAGTAGATAGAGTTATTGTAGATACGATTTACACTACTTATTACGCCAAAAAATTTGAAGGCCGAAAAACCACCAGTGGCCAAAAATACCGGGGTGCAAAATTTACTGCCGCCCATCGCACACTACCCTTTGGCACCATGCTTTTGGTAAAAAACTTGCGCACGGGTAAAACTGTTGAAGTACGTGTAAATGACAGAGGCCCATTTAGTAAGAAATTTTCTTTAGATCTTTCACAAGCTGCGGCTAAGACTATAGGTATTTACAAGTTGGGTTATGCCAAAGTAGAAATCACTTACAGCCTACCCCAATAAAGCTTGATTTTTTATTTAAATGTTTAAACATTTTTTCTAAAAAATAATTATTAACACTCGTTTCAATTTACTAAATGCTTAAAAAGAAATAATTAGCTTTTTTTTATGCAGATTATGGCGGTATCTCGCCTAATTCTTTCGATGATTTAAAAGAAATGTTAAGAACTTTGTTGCTGTTTGAGACGTCCAAATTATATATTTGTTCAACAAAATTCTTTAAAAGAATCCACTCGTTTTTTATTTTAATGCATCAGGTTTAATTGTTTAAAAAAGGCTATAATTTTCATTTTTTAAGTAACTAAATACCAAGCTGCGACGAGTAAGTTTTTTGACTAAATAATTTAAATTGTTTTTTAAAACAATTGTTGCCGTTAAATGTACTTTTTAAACGTATAAAAAAATTAAACCAATGCAAGAAGAGTTATTACTTAAAGAGAACAAAGATCGTTTCGTCCTTTTGCCGATTAAATATCCAGCAATTTGGGAGATGTACAAAAAAACAGAAGCTAGTTTTTGGACCGCAGAAGAAATAGATTTATCAGATGACCAAAAGCATTGGGATAATTTAAATGATGGAGAGCGTCATTTTATCTCACATATTTTAGCGTTTTTTTCGGCAAGTGATGGTATTGTTAATGAAAACTTGGCAGTAAATTTCATGAGCGAGGTACAATTGCCTGAAGCACGTTGTTTTTATGGTTTCCAAATCATGATGGAAAACATACACGCCGAAACTTACGCTTTGCTCATCGATACTTACATCAAAGATCCTGATGAAAAAGACAGGTTATTTCACGCCATAGATACCGTTCCGGCAGTAAAAAGAAAAGCAGAATGGGCTTTACGTTGGATTGAAAACGGTACTTTTGCAGAGCGTTTGGTGGCTTTTGCAGCCGTAGAAGGTATTTTCTTTAGTGGTAGCTTTTGTTCTATCTTTTGGTTAAAGAAACGTGGCTTAATGCCAGGATTAACCTTTAGCAACGAATTAATTTCTAGAGATGAAGGTTCACACTGTGAGTTTGCTTGCTTATTGTATGGCATGTTAGAAAATAAATTGTCAGAAGAGCAGGTTCACGCCATCATCAAGGATGCTGTAGAAATAGAAAAAGAGTTTATTACCGATGCACTTCCAGTGGCTTTGATTGGAATGAATGCCAAATTGATGAGCCAATATATCGAATTCGTTGCCGATAGATGGTTGGTTGAATTGGGTTACGCCAAAATATATAACGCTTCAAACCCGTTTGATTTTATGGAAATGATTTCTTTACAAGGGAAAACTAATTTCTTTGAGAAAAGAGTAGGTGATTACCAAAAAAGTGGAGTGCTAACCTCTACCGAAGATAAAGCCTCGGCTTTTTCTTTAAATGATGATTTTTAGCAAGCTTAAACGCGTAACAACGTTGAAGCCAATGAACAAGAAATAAAAATATTAAAAATACCAAGATTTAATAGGTATGATTTAGCTTAAATCATACTTCGCAAATCTTAAAATCTGACCCGTATGTTTGTAATCAAAAGAGATGGCCGCAAAGAAGCCGTAAAGTTCGACAAAATAACCGCTCGCATCGAGAAATTGTGTTATAGTTTTAATGCCGAATTGGTAGACCCTATTGATGTTGCTAAGAAAGTAATTGAGGGTTTATATGATGGCGTTACCACTTCAGAGTTGGATAATTTAGCTGCAGAAACCGCAGCATCTTTAACTACAAAACATCCAGATTATGCCCTGTTAGCATCGCGTATAGCAGTGTCTAACCTACATAAAAATACCGTAAAGTCGTTTTCTAAAACGATGGAAATGTTGTACAACTATGTAGACCCAAAAACAGAAAAACGCTCTTCGCTTATTGCAGAAGATGTTTGGCAGGTAATTGAGGCTAACGCAGACATTTTAGATAGCACCATTATCTATGATAGAGATTTTGGATTCGATTATTTCGGCTTCAAAACTTTAGAAAAATCATATCTACTTAAAGTAAATGGTCAAATTGTAGAGCGTCCACAACATTTATTTATGCGTGTAGCTGTTGGTATCCACAAAGCAGATATCGATAGCGCTATCAAAACCTATAACTTAATGAGCGAACGTTGGTTTACACATGCTACACCAACCTTGTTCAATGCCGCTACCCCAAAACCTCAAATGTCTTCGTGTTTCTTGCTCACCATGCAAGATGACAGCATTGAGGGTATTTATAATACGTTAAAACAAACCGCTAAAATTTCTCAAAGTGCAGGTGGTATTGGTTTAAGCATTCACAACATTCGTGCTACAGGTGCTTACATAGGTGGTACAAATGGTACAAGTAATGGTATTGTGCCTATGCTAAAGGTATTTAACGATACTGCCCGCTATGTAGATCAAGGTGGAGGTAAACGTAAAGGTGCTTTTGCCATTTACTTAGAGCCTTGGCATGCTGATATTTTCGCTTTCTTAGATTTACGTAAAAATCATGGTAAAGAAGAAATGCGTGCCCGTGATTTGTTCTATGCACTTTGGATTTGCGATTTGTTTATGCAACGTGTAGAAGACAATGGCGATTGGAGCTTGTTCTCTCCTGATGAAGCACCAGGCTTAGCCGATTGCCATGGCGAAGAATTTAACGCCCTTTATACCCGTTACGAAAAAGAAGGAAAAGCTCGCAAAACCATTAAAGCACAAGAACTTTGGTTTGCTATTTTAGATGCGCAAATAGAAACTGGTACCCCTTATTTATTGTATAAAGATGCTGCAAACAGCAAATCTAACCAACAAAATTTAGGAACCATTAAAAGTTCTAACTTGTGTACCGAAATTATTGAGTATACGTCTAAAGACGAAGTTGCAGTGTGTAATTTGGCTTCGTTGGCTTTGCCTCGTTTTGTAATCAATGGTGAGTTCGATCATCAAAAATTATACGACGTAACTTATCAAGCTACTTTAAATTTAAATAAAATCATCGATTACAATTATTATCCAGTAATTGAAGCGCAAAACTCAAACTTCCGCCACCGCCCTGTAGGTTTAGGTGTGCAAGGTTTAGCAGATGCATTTATTTTAATGCGTTATCCTTTTGAAAGTGATGCAGCCAAAGAATTAAACAAAGATATTTTCGAAACCATTTACTTTGCTGCAATGACCGCATCGGCTGATTTAGCCGTTCAAAATGGTCCTTATGAAACGTTTAAAGGTTCTCCTTTATCTAAAGGTAAATTCCAGTTTGATTTATGGAACGTTAAACCAACCAGTAACCGTTGGGATTGGGATAGCTTACGCAAACGCGTAGTTAAAACAGGGGTGTACAATTCCTTATTGGTTGCGCCAATGCCAACTGCATCTACCTCTCAAATATTGGGTAACAACGAATGTTTTGAGCCTTATACTTCAAACATTTATACCCGCCGTGTATTGAGCGGAGAATTTGTAGTGGTAAACAAACACTTGTTAAAGGATCTAGTAGCTTTAGGTTTATGGACGCCGGCTATGAAAGACAGAATTATTCTGGCCAATGGTTCTATCCAAGACATTGCAGAAATTCCTGACTATATCAAAGAATTGTACAAAACAGTTTGGGAAATCAAAATGCGTAACATTATAGACATGGCAGCTGATAGAGGTGCTTATATTTGCCAATCGCAATCGCTAAACTTATTTATCAATGCACCAAATACTTCTAAACTAACCTCAATGCATTTTTATGCTTGGAAAAAAGGATTGAAAACGGGTATGTATTACTTGCGCACACAAGCAGCTTCGCAGGCGGTTAAATTTACCGTAGAAAACCAAGGTGGTAAAGCCATGGAAGCCGTAATTCCTGATGTAATTGACAACGCAGCTGAAGAAATTGTAGAAGGCCCAGTTTGTTCAATGGAAGAGGGCTGCATCAGCTGCTCTGGTTAATATCAAGAACCAAACCAAAAATAAATTATAACCCAAGGCCCTGAGTTGAATTACTCAGGGCTTTTTTTGTAAACCAGCGTTGGTTCTGCATCGCAAAGCCAGTCCCGCCATTAGCTGTATCTTTTTTACTTTCATCAAAAAAGGATGCCGCTGCTGTCGGGTTTAATTCACAAACAACGGTGGTTCTTAGCGAATTGCAACCCCTCATAGCAGCAAAAACCTGCGTTATTTAAACTGGATAGCAGTGTAAATCCTTTTTTAAAAGCTGCGCTTGTAGAAGTTTAAAAAAGATGGTAACGTATAGTCAGGGCAGCATTAATTTTTGTAGCTGCAATTGCTTTTAAAAAATAAATTTAAATTTTACACCAGTCTTTCATCTTTGTTCCTTATTCCTTCATCATTTTTGCTAATTTTGCAGTCTAAACTTCATACGGATGAGTAAAGTAAAAGTTGGCTTGGTGCAAATGAGTTGCACAACAAATAAACAAGAAAATTTAGATAAAGCGATTGTAAAAGTAAGAGAAGCTGCGGCAAAAGGTGCGCAAATTGTTTGCCTACAAGAGCTGTTTACCTCGTTATATTTTTGCGATGTAGAAGATTACGACAATTTTGATTTGGCCGAGGCCATTCCAGGTCCATCAACAGATGCTTTACAAGTAGTTGCTAAAGAATTGGGAGTGGTTATTATTGCTTCTTTGTTTGAAAAACGTGCAGAGGGCTTATATCACAATACCACAGCTGTTTTGGATGCAGATGGTGCTTATTTAGGTAAATACCGCAAAATGCACATCCCTGATGATCCAGCTTTTTACGAAAAGTTTTACTTTACACCAGGCGATTTGGGCTACAAGGTTTTTGAGACCAAGTTTGCCAAAATTGGGATCTTAATTTGTTGGGACCAATGGTATCCAGAAGCTTCGCGTATTACCGCACTAATGGGTGCTGATATTATGTTTTATCCAACGGCTATTGGTTGGGCAACAGATCAAGATGAAGAAACAAACCAAGACCAATACAATGCTTGGCAAACTATACAGCGCTCGCATGCCGTGGCCAATGGTGTGCCTGTGGTAAGTGTAAATAGGGTAGGCTTTGAGCAAAATGGCGCCATGAAATTTTGGGGCGGTAGCTTTGCCACCAACGCACAAGGCAAACTGCTTTATTTAGGCTCACACGATCAAGAAGAAACCGAAGTGGTAGAATTGGATTTGTCGCAATCGGATTATTACCGCAAACATTGGCCTTTTTTAAGAGACAGAAGGATAGATTCTTATCAACCAATTACAAAAAGATATTTAGACGGGGATTAAAAATTAGTTGGGTAGTCGGGAAGATCGAAAGTCAGAAAAGAAGGGAAGGCAGAAAGTTGATAAAAGATGTTTAAAAGTTAGTTTAGATGTTGTAATTTCAACTATCTAAATTAACATCTATGGCATTTAAATTTGAAAAACTAAATGTTTGGCAAAAAGCATTAGACTTGGCTGATGAAATCAATCAATTGACTAAAACTTTTCCGAAAGAAGAAATATATGTTTTAACTTCACAAATGAAAAGAGCGGCAGACTCAATTTCACTAAATATAGCTGAGGGAAGTACAGGACAAAGCAACGCCGAATTTACAAGATTTCTGCGCTATGCCCTTAGGTCTAATATAGAAGTTGTTGGCTGTCTGTACCTCGCTAAAAGAAGAAAATATTTACCAGAAGAACGTTTTGTTCAAATTTACACCGCTTGTGAAGAAGTGTTGGTAATGATAAACGGTCTGATAAAATCATTAAAATAATGTCTGAAAATAATAAATCTAACACTGATGCAGGGCTTCCAGACTTCCGGACTTCCGGACTTTCCGACTTCCCTTCCTCCCCCAAAAAACAAGGCTACGCTTTTCCGGCAGAATGGGCAAAGCACGAAGCAACTTGGTTAAGTTGGCCGCACAAAGAAGAAAGCTGGCCCGGTAAAATAGCCACTATTTATGCCCCTTATTGCGAGTTTATAAAAGTAGTTGCGCAAGGCGAAAAAGTACGCATCAACGTAAAAGATGAAGCGATGAAAGCTTTTGCTATTGCCGAATTACAGAAAGTGAATGCAGACTTATCTCAAATAGAGTTTTATTTGAACCCCACCAACGATGCTTGGTGCCGTGACCATGGTCCGGCTTTTGTGGTAAAAGGCAATCAAAAAGCAGTGGTAGATTGGGGCTACAATGCTTGGGGCGGTAAATATCCACCGTTTGATTTAGACGATGTAGTGCCTACCAAAATTGCCCAGCATTTTAATTTACCTTTATTTACGCCGCCAATTGTGATGGAAGGTGGCTCGGTAGAATTTAATGGCGCCGGCACCATTTTAACCAGTACTGCGTGCTTGCTCAACGAAAACAGAAATCCGCAGTTAAGCAAAGCCGAAATAGAAACGTATTTAAAAGAGTTTTATGGTGCCGAGCAAATTTTATGGGTAGCAGATGGTATTGTTGGCGATGATACCGATGGTCATATTGACGATATTACCCGTTTTGTAAACGAAGACACGGTTTTAACTGTGGTAGAAAGCAATCCATTAGATGAAAATTATTTGCTATTGCAAGAAAATTTAGAAATGTTGAAACAAATGCGTTTGCTAGACGGCCGATCGTTAAATATTATCGAATTGCCAATGCCTTCGCCAGTAATTTACGAGGATACTCGCTTGCCTGCTTCTTATGCCAATTTTTATATTGCCAACGCTGCGGTAGTAGTGCCCACTTTTAGAGATATAAATGATACAATTGCTTTAGAAATCATCCAAAAAGCATTTCCTGATAGGAAAGTGGTGGGCATAGATTCTACCGATATCATTTGGGGATTGGGCAGTTTCCATTGTTTAAGTCAGCAAGAACCGGCGGTTTAGTTTTTGTAATATGTCCCCTAAGCTAAATGTCATCCTGAGCCTGTCGAAGGACAATAAATATAAAATGAATTTCAATGTCAACTATCCATAACTATTTCGTTTATATTTTAGAATGTTCAGATGGAAGTTATTATACAGGGGTAACAAATGATTTGGAAGTAAGGTTGTCAAAACATCATAAAGGTGATAACCTATCTGCTTATACCTATTCAAGAAGGCCATTGATTTTAAAATATTATCAAAGGTTTGACTTTATACAGCATGCAATTGAATTTGAAAAACAGGTAAAAGGTTGGACTAGAAAGAAAAAAGAAGCGCTGTTTGAAGAAAATTGGGATGAAATAAAAAGATTATCTAACCTTAAAAAGAAATAATAACTTTGCATTGGTCTTCGACAGGCTCAGACTGACAGACAAACTCAGATTGATATTAAACTAAAAAAACGAATGAAATTACTAGAAGGAAAAACCGCATTAATAACAGGTGCATCAAAAGGAATAGGGCGTAAAATAGCCGAAAAATTTGCCGAACAAGGTGCTAATGTCGCTTTCACCTATTTGTCTTCGGTAGAAAAAGGACAAGCCTTAGCACAAGAATTGCAAAGCTTTGGTACAAAGATAAAAGGTTACCGTTCTGATGCTTCAAAATTTGATGAAGCCGAACAATTAATTGAGGCAATTGTTGCCGATTTTGGTACTATCGATATTGTAGTCAACAATGCTGGTATTACCAAAGATGGTTTATTGATGCGCATGAGCGAAGAAAATTGGGACGATGTGATCAATGTAAACCTAAAATCTATTTTTAACGTGACCAAAGCCGCTTCTAAAGTAATGATGAAAGCACGCAAAGGTGTGTTTATCAATATGAGCTCAATTGTTGGGATCACGGGTAATGCCGGACAGGCTAATTACGCAGCTTCTAAAGCAGGTATTATCGGTTTTACTAAATCAGTGGCTAAAGAGTTGGGGTCTCGTAACATTCGTGCAAATGTAATTGCGCCAGGTTTTATTCGTACCGAAATGACCGATGTTTTAGATCCAGCAGTAGTGGCCGAGTGGGAAAAAGATATTCCGCTAAAACGTGCCGGTGAAACTGAAGATATTGCCAATGTTTGTGTGTTTTTAGCCTCAGATATGAGCGCTTACGTAACCGGACAAACTTTGTCTGTTTGTGGCGGAATGCTTTAAATAAGATTTAAGGTAAAAGATTTTAGGTGGAGGGTTTGTAGCTTTCCGCCTTTTTTAATGTTCAAAAAAAATTCTGACTTACTCTTTGTCTTCTTCTTTATCTTTCTTTACAATTACAAAAACATCTTCATTTTCTTTTTTCATGAAGTATTTTTCTCGTGCGTATTTTTCGGCAGTGGTCAGGTCGCTATCAAGCTCAATCAAATCTTTGTTGATCACCTTTATTTCTTGGGTATAAAAATCTTTCTCTGTTTGCAATTTGTTCACCTCAGTATGGTAATCGTACTGAGATAGGACATCGTTTTTATCAAAAAAAATCATCCAAGCCACAAAAAAAGTGATGGCTAAGAAATATTTGTTGCGAAAGAGGGCGATTAAGCGTTCCATGTTCAAATCAAATTGCGATGTAAATGTAAACAAAAACATCCGAAGGTTTCAAATCTTCGGATGTTTTGTAAATCTGTTTTTAAACGTATTTACGTTTGCCGAGTTAACCCGGAAGTTTTACACTTATTTTTTTAAAAATTTAAAATCTTTACCAATAAAGCGTGCGGCATTACCCAGTTCTTCTTCAATACGTAGCAATTGGTTGTATTTTGCAATCCTATCCGAACGAGAGGCCGAACCAGTTTTAATTTGACCACAGTTTAACGCTACCGCTAAATCTGCAATGGTAGTGTCTTCTGTTTCTCCGCTACGGTGGCTCATTACCGAGGTATAGCCGCTGTTTTGTGCCAAGCTTACCGCATTGATAGTTTCGGTAAGCGAACCAATTTGATTTACTTTTACCAAGATAGAGTTGGCTGTATGGGTGTCGATACCTGTTTGCAAACGTTTTACATTGGTTACAAATAAGTCATCGCCAACCAATTGTACTTTATCACCAATTTTTTCCGTCAATAATTTCCAACCTTCCCAATCGTTTTCGTCCATACCATCTTCAATAGAAATGATTGGGTATTTAGCCGATAGTTCGGCTAAGTAAGCAACTTGCTCGGCGCTAGAGCGCACAGCTCCCTTATCGCCTTCAAATTTAGTATAGTCGTATTTACCGTCTTTGTAAAATTCTGAAGCTGCACAATCTAAGGCTAAAAATATATCAACACCTGGCTTGTAGCCTGCTTTTTCAATCGCTTTTAAAACAGTTTCAATAGCATCTTCGGTACCTTCAAAAGTGGGTGCAAAACCACCTTCATCACCCACAGCGGTTGATAAACCTCTGTCGTGCAAAATAGCTTTCAGGTTATGAAATACTTCCGTTCCCCAACGCAAAGCTTCCGAAAAAGACGAAGCGCCAGCAGGCATAATCATAAATTCTTGGAAAGCGATAGGCGCATCAGAGTGAGATCCACCGTTGATAATATTCATCATTGGGATAGGTAAGGTGTTGGCATTTACCCCGCCAATATAACGGTACAAAGGTTGTCTGCTTTCTTGGGCAGCAGCTTTTGCCACAGCTAATGAAACTCCTAAAATGGCGTTTGCACCTAAATTACCTTTATTTTCTGAGCCATCAAGCGCAATCATCAATTGGTCAATAAGGTTTTGTTCAAAAACATCAACGCCTTGCAAAGCTTTAGCAATTTTAGTATTTACATTTTCTACCGCTTTTAAAACGCCCTTACCCATATAGGTTTTTTTATCACCATCACGTAGTTCAACAGCTTCATGCTGACCAGTACTTGCCCCAGATGGAACAGCTGCACGGCCCATATGACCATTTTCTGTAATTACTTCAACTTCTATTGTAGGGTTTCCTCTAGAATCGAGGATTTGCCTTGCATGTACATCAATTATTAAACTCATTTTATTTTTTTATTTTTAAAATCTTAGTGTAAATTATACAATTACCTAAGCTAACTTCAAAGTTAAAATATTTTTTATAGTAAAGGGGAATATTGTTTGTTTTTAAATCATTTAGTTAAACTAGCTGGTTTACTCCCACTTAAAGGTTTTAATGGCCACGGCATAAATGCCAATCCCCCAAATCAATATAATGAGCAGCTGATGCTTCACATCCCATAATCCCGCACCCTCAAAAGCCACTTTGCGCATCGCATCGTTTAAATAGGTAAGAGGCAATGCTTTGCTGATAGGTTGTAACCATAAGGGAAAATTTTCTATGCTAAAAAATGTTCCTGAGAGTAAAAATTGGGGCAAAGTAATAATATTGGAAATAGGGGGGATGGTACTTTCGCTTTTGGCCAAACCTGATACCACAAAACCAAAACCCATAAATACAATTAAGCCCATAGTGGCCAAAATAAGCATATTAAGCACAGTAACCACACCGTGGACCAAAGTAAATTTAAAGCCAAAATGGCCAATTAAAATAATAATTAATGCACCCAACAATGCAAAGCTAATGCGGGCAATAGCCTCGCCAAGCACAATACTAGAACGTTTTACTGGGGTAGCAAAAAAGCGTTTAATAACTAAGTTTTGGCGTAAACTAAAAAAGACGAAAGCTGTGCCAAAAACACCTGTACTTAACAGCGAAAAGCCCAATTGCCCTGGTAAAATAAAATCTATTTGGCGGTATAAGCGGCCGGTCATGGTGCTGGCCTTAATTTCGGTAACAGTTGGCTTTAAATTTTGAGTGTTCAAGTTGTAAGACAGCTCGTTTAAAACCGACCTTAAAATATTGCCTTTGTCTAAAGAAGCTGATGTATATTTTACATGGGTAAAATAAGCAGGAACGCCATTTGGGTTTTTTTCTATGCTGATTAAGGCATCGTAAGTTCCTTTTTCTAAGTTCTTATTGATGTCTGATGTATCTTTATTTTTGATGAGCTTTATAATTTCTGCCTTTTCTAATTGTGCCAAAATTGGGTTTTGTAGGTCCGAATTTGGCGCTAACGCTACATCAATCTTAGTTCGGCCGCCGCCCAAAAAACCAAAAACCAAAATAAAAATCAATGGAAAAGCCAAGGTAAAAACCACAGCCGAAGGGCTGCGCAAAATTGACCTGAAACTTGCTTTAGCTAAGGCTAAAGTTGCTTTGGTGTTGCTGTAAGAAGGAACTGAATTTTGAGTAGAAACTTTATGTTGATGGTCCATTTTTGATTTTTAAAGTAAGTTAAACTATGTTGGGTTTAAATTTGACGAGCTATTCTCTCCATTCTTGCCCAGTCAGGTGAATAAAAACATCTTCCAGATTAGCTTTTTTAACTACTTTTTTGCGCTCAAACCCCGAATCCACTAAATCGTCTATCAGCTTATCGGGCGTATCCAAAGCAATAATTTTACCGCTTTCTACAAAAGCTACCCTGTCGCAAAGTTGCTCTGCTTCGTCCATATAGTGGGTAGTAATGACCACCGTGGTGCCCTGGTTGCGGATATCGATAATCAAATCCCACAAATTGCGACGAGCCTGCGGATCTAAGCCCGTAGTGGGTTCGTCTAGGAAAATGATTTTAGGCGAATTGATGAGTGTTGTAGCAATAGAGAAACGTTGTTTCTGGCCTCCAGAAAGTTCTTTGTATTTGGCTTTGGCTTTGTCTTGCAAGTTTACCTTGGCCAACATATCCATGGGTTTGATGTTTACTCCATACAAGCCCGAAAAAAGTTCCAATAACTCGGTTAAGTTAAGGTTAGGATAATAGCCCGCTGCTTGTAGCTGAACACCAATGATACGTTTGATATTGATTGGGTTTTTGTCGATGGAAAAACCATTTACCACAACTTCTCCAGAAGTTTTTTCGCGTAGGGTTTCTATAATTTCGAGGGTAGTAGTCTTGCCAGCGCCATTTGGGCCAAGCAAACCAAATATTTCTCCTTCGTAAACCTCGAAGCTTAAACCTCTTACCGCTTCAAAATCATTATAGTTTTTAATCAGGTTTTTTACACTGATAATGGCATTTCTATTTTCCATGCCTAAATGTAAGAATGATTAGCCAATTTTGAAATCTATTTTGTAAAACAGCTATAAATAAGGCTATGCACCTTTTACCCTAAACCGTCAACCTTCCGCCTTCGGTCTCTACCAAGTCAATTCGCCTTTCATCAAGTTCACGAAGTCATCAAATAAATAGCGAGAATCGTGTGGCCCTGGTGAAGATTCTGGGTGATATTGTACCGAAAATGCTTTTTTGCCTTTTACACGTATGCCTTCTATCGATTGATCGTTTAAATTGAGGTGTGTAATTTCTACCTTTTCAGATTTTTTGACCTCCTCAGGAATTACCCCAAAGCCATGGTTTTGAGAAGTAACCTCGCAGTGGTTTTTGATGATATTTTTTACGGGATGGTTTAATCCACGGTGTCCGTTAAACATCTTCATGGTTCCAATATCGTTGGCTTCTGCTAGCAATTGGTGACCTAAGCAAATTCCAAATAAAGGCTTGTTTTTTTCTAAAATAGATTTTACAGTGCTTATGGCATAAGGCATGGCCGATGGATCGCCGGGGCCGTTAGATATAAAGTATCCATTTGCGCCCCATGCTTCCATTTCACTGAAGCTCGTTTTTGCAGGGTAAACCTTAACGTAAATATCTCTATCGTCGAAATTCCGCAAAATGTTTTTCTTGATGCCTAAATCTAATGCGGCTACTTTATAGCTTGCATTAGGATTGCCATAGTAATAAGGCGTTTTGGTGCTTACTTGCGATGAAAGTTCCAACCC
>CANHHZ010000031.1 GCA_947460275.1 Sphingobacteriaceae bacterium
CTATGCGAAGCAGGAGTACGATTGCTATTGCGGGTGCCGTAATAGAAAACTGTTTTTCCATCAATTACATATTTTCCTTGCGGAAAAGTTACAGCACTGCCGCTGCTATACACAAAGGTCGAAGAAAATACCCAACGTTTACCAGGCTTGTAAATACCCACCACCGATCAGTCGTGCGGACGGTCTTGACGGGCGTTGAACCAATTGGCAGTGTTAATTTGGTTAAATTGTCTTTCTGTTTTAGAGATGGTGTAGCCTACCCAACCATTAAACTTTCCATATTTTTTCTTTAAGAAAAGTTCTAATCCATAAGCTCTTCCTTTGCCATAAATTAAATCGGCCTCTACATTTTGGTTGCCCCTTAAATCGGTTCCGTTTCGGTATTCGATTTGGTTTTGCATTTGTTTGTAATAGGTTTCGGCCGAAAACGCGTAATTGTTGTCGTTAAAATTATAAAAATATCCTAAAGCAATTTGATCAGCAATCTCGGGTTTGGTATTTAAGCTGTTTAAAATATAAATGTCTGTTGGCGATGAAGCTGTTGAATTAGACATCAAATGCAAGTTTTGAGTATTTCGGGTATAAGATGTTTTGATCGATTTGTTTTCGCTCAATTGAAAGCTTAGCGAGAAACGAGGTTCTAGATTTAGATAGGTCTTTACAATTTGGCCATTTTTATAGTTGGTAGCACTGGTTGTATTTCCTGCCAAATCATAAGTTTTAAAGTTTCCGCCACCAAGTACCGAAAACGTGTTTAAACGCAAGCCATACATTACTTTAATGTTGTCGCTTACAGTATATTGGTCAGAAAAATAAGTCGAAAACTCTAATCCCTTTCTTTTTTCGATGGTAATTTCGTTTACGCTAGATCCCGAAGGTGCCGATATTTGCCCAGGCGCAATGGTGTGGTGTATGGCATCAAAACCAAATTTTAGCTCGTGTTTATTGTTTAGGGCAAACAAAAAATCTTGTTTAAGGTTAAATGCGCTGATGTCAGAGTTAACTACAAACTCGCTTCCGCTCAATAAATTTTCTATGGTGTAATCGTATTTACTATAAATTAACGAGGTATTGGCAAACAAGCGGTTGCTAAACAAGTGGTTCCAACGCAGTGTTCCGGTGGCATTTCCCCATCCAAAACCAAAAGTGTTTGATAAACCTAATTTATCTCTACCAAAATAGCCCGATAGGTAAATGGTGTTTCTCTCATCGAGTTGGTAATTTGCTTTAGCGTTTAAATCATAAAAATACAATGTGTTGTTGCGAATAGAAGTATCTGGCGCTAGCGCTAAAAAAGCATCGGCATAGGTTCTGCGTCCGCTAATCATAAAAGAGCTTTTGTCTTTTACAAAAGGACCTTCAAACTTTAAACGCGACGAAATTAAGCCGACGCCACCATCAACCGTGTATTCCTTTTTATTTCCATCGTTCATCCTTACATCCAATACAGAGGATAATCTGCCGCCATATTGCGAAGGCATACCACCTTTATAAACCGTTGCATCTTTAATGGCGTCGGAGTTAAATGTAGAAAAGAAACCCAATAAATGCGATGCATTGTAAACGGTAGCTTCATCCAATAAAATTAAGTTTTGATCCGCTGCACCGCCCCTTACATAAAAACCGCTATTGCCTTCGCCTGCCGATTTAATGCCGGGCAGCAATTGCAATGTCTTTAATATATCTCGCTCGCCAAACAAAACAGGTACATTCTGAATATCTTTGATGTTTAATTTTTCAACGCCCATTTGTGGCCTTAAAATGTTCTCGTTTCTTTTGGTGCTGGTAATGGTCACTTCGGCCAGATTCGATTCCATTAACAAATTAAAATCTAGTTTGATATCTGCCCTAATCTCTATCTGTTTACTTATAGAGGTATAGCCCACATAAGATATTTCTATTTTGTAACTACCTGTGGGTATGTTTATTGAGTAAAATCCGTAAGCATTTGTGGCGGTTGTTAGTTTTTTGTTTCCACTTAATTTTATCGTAGCCCCAACCAAGGTTTCGGCAGTTTCATTGTCTTTTGCCACACCACTTAAAGTAAAATTTTGAGCATTTGCAGTAGCAAAGCAGCAAAAAAGTAAAACAAATAGGTAACTGATTTTTTTAATGTTCGACATTTTAAACGATTATGGTGTAAAGAATTGCAAAAATAAGCAACTCTCAGCAATAGAGGGTAACTTAGCCAAGAAAAAAAGTAGCGCTTGTGTAATTTTTAATCGCAATGTAAAAAACTAGGCCGTTTAATCTATTGTAAAGCAAACATTTTAAAATTCCAATTGTAATTAAGATATTTAACAATCATGATTGTTTCTGAAAGAACCCTTAAATGGGCATTATGTTTCTATCCTCCGCTATTATTTCAACGCATTTGGGTTAAAAAATTTCATCCCGGGTTTAGGGGCGTTGATGTAAAAATTACCAATAGCTTTTTGAATAGAAATTTTAATGGATCTATTTTTGGAGGTACGATCTATGCCGCATCCGATCCTTTTTATGCCATTTTGTTCGATCAGTTGATGCAACGCAGAGGCTTTAAAGTTCGTGTTTGGCTAAAAAGTGCTTCCATTCAATACTTAAAACCAGGCTTAACTACCTTGCACTTTTCTTTAAAAATTACCGAAGAAATGATAGAAGAAGCAGAAAAATCGCTGATAGCGACAGGCAAATTTGTAAAAGCTTATCCCATGGAATTGTACAATAAAAAGGGCGAATTGTGTGCTACCGTACTTAACGAAGTATATTTGCGCAACAAGTTTCCGGGCGAACACGAACCTGTAGCCATTTAACAAAGCAAAGCCGATGCATATTAAAAGACTCATACTTGAAGGCGAAAATGTAAGTGTAGACTTTAAGAAAACCATTAGCAGCGCCGAAAAAATAGCCAAAACCTTAGTAGCCTTTGCCAACAATAAAGGTGGTAAGCTGCTTGTTGGCGTAGCTGATGATGGCACCATCAAAGGCGTAAAAGACGAAGAAGAAGAAAAATACATGATTACCAAGGCGGCACATCAATTTTGTAAACCCGCTATCGAGCCCAATTTTGAAGAAATTTATGTAGATGATAAACTTGTTTTGGTGGTAGACATTCCAAAAAGCGACACCAAACCCCATTATGCCTTAGATGAACACCACAAATGGTGGGTATATTATAGGGAAAAAGACAAGAGTTTATTGGCCAGCAAAATCATTGTCGAGGTAATTAAACAAGGTAATAAAGAAACAGGTCAGTTCATTACTTATGCCGAAAACGAGAAAAAACTACTTGCTTACTTGGCACAACACGGCCGTATTACTTTAAAAGAATACAGCAAACTTACCCGAAGCGCCAATAAAAAGGCTCAAAAAATAATAGTTAGCTTGATTTTAACTGGCATCTTAATTCCTCATCTCTCAGAAAAAGAAGAATACTTTACCGCGGCTGTTTAAATTTAGTTGAACCATTTTTAGTTGTGCTAAATAAAAATGTCGACTTTTGTAAACTATGCCTAAAACACTGTTTAACAAATACAAATCTTATTACAAGGAAAACTTAATCTTAGCCGGTCCCATCGTAGTTTCACAAATTGGACACATGGCCGTACATATTGCCGATAGCGTTATTGTTGGTCAGTTTGCCGGCACTACACAATTGGCGGCCGTTTCGTTGGTAAACAGTTTATTTATGTTGGTTTTGGTTATTGGTTTAGGCATTTCTTACGGATTAACGCCATTGATAGCACAAGCCAATGGCCGTAAAGACAACGACGAGTGTGGCAAATTACTTTCTAACAGTTTAATTATCAATGTAGCAGTAGGTTTGATTTTGTATGGCCTAATTCATTTTGGCACACTTGGCCTTATCGATCATCTTGGGCAATCGCCCGAAGTGGTGGCTTATGCAAAACCTTATTTAGGCTTTTTATCGTTTTCTATAGTCCCGTTAATGGTTTTTCAAACCTTTAAACAATTTGCCGAAGGCTTAGGTTTTACCATGCAGGCCATGCTCATCTCCATCGCCGGAAACCTTATTAACATTGTTTTAGGAGTAATTTTTGTACGCGGCATGTTTGGTATCGCCCCGATGGGTGTAACAGGTGTGGGTTTAAGTACTTTAATTGATAGAAGTTTAATGGCGCTGGTTATGGCCTATTATGTGCTCAACTCAAAAAATTTCAAAATTTATCTCCAAAAATTTAAACTTTTAGCCATAGATAAAATAAGAAGCTTCCAAATTGTAAAAATTGGCGCTCCGGTTGCCATGCAGTATATTTTTGAAATTAGCGCCTTTAGCGGTGCGGCTATTTTAATTGGAACCATTGGCACAGCACAACAGGCAGCGCACCAAATTGCCATTACTTTAGCTGCGCTCACTTACATGGTAGCAAGTGGTATTGCATCATCGGCCACCATTAAAACAGGTAATTATTTGGGCGAAAAAAGCTTTAGCGATTTACGCAAATCGGCGATTGCAAGCTACCACGTGGTGATTGCTTTTATGAGCGTTGCAGCCCTACTTTTTATATTTGCCAGCAGTTTACTGCCTTATTTGTATACCAACGACATAAAAGTAGTAACCATAGCAGCACAATTGTTGTTTATTGCAGGCTTTTTTCAGTTGTTTGATGGTACACAAGTGGTAGGTTTGGGTGTGTTGCGTGGCATTGGCGATGTAAATATTCCCACCTTTATTACCTTTCTTTCTTATTGGATTATCGGCATCCCTTTAGGCTATTATTTAGGAATTAAGTTAAACATGGGTGTACAAGGCATTTGGTATGGATTAACTTTTGGCCTTTTAACAGCATCCGTTTTACTGTTCTTCCGTTTTCAGCAAAGAACTAAGCTTTTGATCAATCAACTTTCTAGCTGAGCCGCACAACTTCCTTAAACATGATCTTCGTCGTGTTTGTCGGGTTTCAATTCGCGAGCGTTTAACTCCTCTTCCAATTCCTTTTGGTCTTTTTTGTTGCGCCTTATAATGATAAAAACCAAAACAAACACCACCAACGCTACTGTTACAAGTACATCTATTTTTAAATCCATAGGTAAATTATTTATCGTAAGCAATTTACAAAAAAATTAACCTCTTAGTTGAACTTAGTGTTAAATTTTAAAAGAGTTTTGACTGGCCAGCATTAGTTGGGTTTCGAGGTTTAGCCTCCCCAAAATTAGAAAATGAAACACCTAAAAGCCTTACTTTTTTATCAAGGAAGTCGGTTTGGCTAAGCAACATTTCGGTAACTTCAAGTGCTTCTTCTACCTCTTTAATTGGGTTTGGAAAAGAAATGCTCCGAGTTATGATTTTAAAATCTTCGAATTTTACCTTTAAAGTAATGGTACGGCCATACATTTCGTAATGCAACACCCGTTTAAATGCCGCTTTGGTAATGTGCATCAACCAATCGTTTAATTCTTCGCCCTTGGCCAAATCGTAAGTAAAGGTATCTTCAGAACTGATGGATTTGATTTCTTGGTTGGGTTGTACTTCTCGCCTATCAATGCCTCTCACAATGTGATAAAAGAACTTCCCACTTTTGCCAAACAGTTGCGTTAAGCGTTGCTCGCTAAGCTTTTTCAAATCTTTGCCCGTATGGATAGCTTGCTTTTTCATCTTATCGGCGGTAACCTTACCCACGCCAAAAAACTTCTCTACGGGCAGCTTCTCCATAAACCGCTCAATTTTTGATGGTCCGATAAAAGTAAGTCCATCGGGTTTATTCATATCTGATGCAATTTTGGCGGTAAACTTATTGATAGAAACGCCTGCCGAAGCGGTTAGGTTCAATTCATCTTTAATGGCTTGCTTAATTTGTTGGGCAATTGCTATGGCAGAGCCGATGCCTAATTTATCTTCGGTTACATCTAAATAAGCTTCATCGAGCGATAAAGGTTCTACCAAATCGGTATAGCGATAAAAAATGGCCCTTATTTTTTGCGATACTTCTTTGTAAGCCGCAAAGCGAGGACGAACAAAAATGGCATAAGGGCAAAGTTTTTGTGCCTGTTTGGAACTCATGGCCGAACGAATGCCAAATTTTCGGGCTTCGTAATTTGCCGTAGCTACTACACCACCCCTGCCTTCGGGCAAACCACCCACCACCAAGGGCTTGCCTTTTAGTTCTGGAAAGTCACGCTCCTCTACAGCCGCATAAAAAGCATCCATGTCTATATGGATAATTTTGCGCATGCCGTTGTGTTCCGCTTTCATTGCTTAATGGTTTGGTGGTAATTAACTTATAAAATTCATCATTTGCATTACTCTATTAAATTCGCTGTGTGGTGTGGCGGTAATTTCTATGTCAAGCTCGGTAACGGGATGTTTAAATTTTAGCCACGAGGCATGCAATAGCATGGTGGTCATTTCAAATTGTTCTTTAAAAAACTTGTTTTGTTTGTTGCAGCCGTGTTTTCTATCCCCAATAATGGGGTAAAAAATATGCGCAAAATGTTTGCGCAACTGGTGCATACGCCCGGTGGTTGGCATGGCCTCTACCAACGAATAGCGTGAAGTTGGGTGTTTGCCAAAGGCGACCTCAATTTCGGCTCTTTGCAACGTTTTAAAGGAAGTAAAAGCTTCTTGTAGGGTTCCATTTTCTTTGGCCAAAGGATAATCGATATCCATTTGCTCGGGTGCATAACCACGCAAAATGGCCAAATACTTTTTTTGCACCAAACTTTCTTGAAACTGCTTTTGCATTGCAATTTCTACTTCTTTTTCAAAAGCAAACAATAAAATACCGCTGGTTTTTCTATCTATGCGGTGTACCGGATTGACGTGACGACCAATTTGATCGCGTAAAATTTGCAAAGCAAACTCAGTGGCATCATTGGCTATTTTAGAGCGGTGTACCAACAAACCGTGCGGTTTATTGATGGCAATTAAATGTTCGTCTTGGTAAACTATTTCTAACATTTGGCTAAGTTAAGGCTTAGCAATGAGATATGAGAAGTGAGATTTGAGATATTAGACGTGAGATTTGAGATGCTTGCCTGCCGAAGGGAGGAAACACTAAAGGTGGAATATGTGACCCCAATGGGGTCAAACATTGATAACATAAAGGCAAGAAACATTCGACCCCTAAGGGGTCGAATATAGAACACAAATTTTTATGTCGCTTAAACGTAAAGGGAAACTACGCTAATCGGGGAAATAGAATAGAGTGTTGTTTCAATTTTAAATTTTCCTAAAATTAAATTACTTGTAAAATATAATCAACTTGATCAATGATTTTTTTAATACCTGATCCATCAATGTTACAGCTATACATATTTTGCTGATTTAAGCTAGCATTATATAAATTAAAGAATACTTTTTGACCATCAGGTGAAACACGTAATGATACTTTATCGATTTGCATGCCAGCTGGCAAAGCTGCAATAGCAATTTTAACTTGATTAGAACCATCGAAATTGGCTTTCCAAAACTCGTTGTCTTTGTCGCCGTATTTATTGAAAAAGACTAAACCTACATTTTGAACACCTGAAACAGGAGTAGTGAGTTGCGCTTCTGCTGTCTTCTCACAACTTATGTTGAAAATAATAATTGAGAAAGAAAAAACAATTAGCACAAGGGATGACTTAAGTAATGATTTCATAATAATTTAAGTTTTATAGTTAATATTTTTTAACTACAAAACTATTAATTATAACTTTTAGTTAATAAATTTTTATCGAAAATTGTGCGAGTTACTCATCTTCACATGTTATCACCTATGATTTGTAGAGCACTAGAAAAATGATTTTATGCTACATTTATTTATTTAATCTTTGAAATTAAACGATTGGTACGAAAATTTGGCAGTAATTTAAGACTTCATCCTAGTTTTCATTAATCTCTAATTGATGATTATAAGATTAAGATTTAATAGTACTCAAACGATTTCTGAAAATTCGCTAAACAGGGGATGATAAACAAAAGGTGATAGAACAAATACTGGATTATTAGGAATACTTCGCTAACCCAAACATTTCTTATTAGTTAAAATATAGCGCACCACCCATATTTCTCTAATCAATTCAAATATGCCCTAAACCGCAACCAATCGGGTTTACTACACTACTAATACACTACTACTGCTTAGGCTATGCTTAAGCTATGCATGAGCAATACTTCAAAAATAGCTTAAAAATAAAATTTTTTATGGTGAGGTACTCCATACGTATGGAGCTAATTTTTTCTTATAAGTTAAAAATCAACCCGATTTTAAAAGGCTCAAACGTAAGCGGAGTAACGCTTAACGGGGAATAGCCTAATTGCTTAGGTAATGCTGGTTAATGTGACCCCAATGGGGTCAAACATTTATAACATTACATAGGCTATAAGCATTCGACCCCGATGGGGTCGAATATGAAAAACAAAGCAAAGCTTTAATAGCGCTCAGAGGTATTCGGAGTAACGCTTAACGGGGAATGGCCTACTTGCTTAGGTAATGCTGGTTAATGTGACCCCGTGGGGTCAAACATTTATAACATTACATAGGCTATAAGCGTACGACCCCATCGGGGTCGAATATGGAAACAAAGCAAAGGTTTAATAGCGCTTAAACGTGGTTGGGGATTTGAGGTTGAGCTGGTTATTATTATATCATTTTTTTTTCTCTCTATTTGAACAGTCGCAAAATTTGCAACAGTTGAAATTTTTTGTAATTCGCCTTCCGAGAAAATATTGCTGACGTGTTTTCCAATAGTTTTTAAATTCCGGCCAAAAAGTATAGCAATTTGATGTCTAGTGAGCCAAAACTACAACGTTAAACTTTACAACTCAAACAACTCCAGAGCTACCCTAAACGTATTGCAATGGGCATCAACAATAATTTTAATGTCTTCAGAGTAGCCGCCGCCCATGCTTACTTGTACGGGAATTTGGTGTTTTTGGCAGGCTTTAAAAACTAGGGCGTCGCGTTGTTTGCAGGCGGCTTTGCTTAAGGCCAATTTGCCTAGTTTATCGGTGGCCAATACATCAACGCCGGCCAAGTAAAACACAAAATCGGGTTGTTGCCTTTTAAACACAATAGCTAATGCTTGACTCAATTTGGTTAAAAACGTTTCGTCGTTGGTTTCATCGGCCAAGGCAATGTCTAAATCAGATTTTTCTTTTCTAAACGGGAAGTTTTTATCGCCATGCATAGAAAAAGTAAATACCCGAGGTTCGTTTTCGAAAATTTGGGCGGTGCCATTGCCCTGGTGTACATCTAAATCTATAATTAAGATACGCTTAGCTAAATTGTTATTTAACAAATAATTAGCAGCAATAGCTTGATCGTTGAGCAAGCAAAAACCTTCGCCCCAATTGCTGCCGGCGTGGTGCGTACCTCCGGCTACGTTAAAGGCTACGCCATGTTGTTGGGCAAACAAGGCGCCGTCTATGGTGCCTTGGGCAATTCTTATTTCTCGCTCTACCAATTGCGCATTGAGCGGAAAGCCGATGCGGCGTTGTTCTTTTTGCGGAAGCGTTAAGTTTTTAAGTTGCAACCAATACGCTTCATCATGCGTAGTGATGATGTTTGCTTCTTTTAATAGCGCTGGCGCAAACAAATTATCGGACAAAATGGTGCCTTCGTGCAGCAGCTGCGCAGGTATCAATTCGTATTTGAGCATCGGAAAACGATGTCCCTCTGGTAAAGGATGCGCATACAGCGGATGATAGGCTATTTTTAGCATCAACTATTTACAGCGATTGGCAAATTTTTACCAACAACTCCCCTGTTTTGTACACCTCTTCAAAGCTATTATACATCGGTACAGGACTTAATCTAATTACGTTGGGTTCTCTCCAATCGCCCAATACGTTGTGGCGTACCAACTCATCAAATATCATTTTTCCGTTGGCTTTGGCAATGATAGAAACCTGTGCACCTCTGTCGGCCGCTGTTTTTGGCGTAATGATTTTAAATTGCTCTTCGCACAAAACGGTGTTTACTTCGTTAATGATAAACATAAGATAGGCGGTCAGCTTTTCGCTCTTAGCCCTTAAAGCAGGTATAAAACCAGCTTTTTCGAACAACTGCAACGAAGCGTGGTACAAAGCCATGGGCATTACCTGCGTACAGCTTACTTGCCAACCGTCGGCACCGGCTTCGGGCACAAAGCCCTTTTCCATTTTAAAACGCTTGTTTTCTTGGTAGCCCCACCATCCCGCAAAGCGATGCAATGAGGTATCGTTAAAATGTTTTTCGTGCACAAAAATACCGCTAATGCCACCTGGGCCAGCATTTTGATATTTGTACGAACACCAGCAAGCAAAATCTACCCCCCAATCGTGCAGTTGCACAGGTACATTGCCTGCGGCGTGGGCTAAATCAAAGCCAACTATGGCTCCTGCTTTGTGCCCTGCTTTGGTAATGGCAGGCATATCAAACCATTGTCCCGTAAAATAATTGATGCCACCAAACAGCACTAAAGCGAGTTCATCGGCGTTATCTGCTATCGTTTTAACAATATCTTCGGTATGTAAAGTATATTCTCCTTCGCGGGGTTTGATTTCTATGATGGCTTCATCGGGGTTAAATCCATGAAAACGCACCTGACTTTCGATGGCATATTGATCTGAGGGAAAGGCGCCCGCTTCCATGATAATTTTAAATCGCTTGGCCGTTGGACGGTAAAAACTCACCATCAGCAAATGCAAGTTAACCGTAAGCGTATTCATGGGGCAAACCTCTGCAGGTTTTGCGCCAACTAGTGGTGCCATTAGTTTTTTTAACTCTTTGTGGTAAAACATCCAAGGCGAATCTCCTTCAAACCAACCCTCTACCGCTAGGTTTTGCCAGTTGTTCAATTGCACATTTAACACCTCTTTTGCTACTTTAGGTTGCAAGCCTAAAGAGTTACCACACAAATAGATAAGTGGCTTATTATTTTGTTGCGGAAAAAGATAATCGTTGCGCATTTCTCTTAAATCGTCTTGCGCATCTAAGGCTTGGGCAAAGGCTAAATTGTTTTCGAAATTCATGGTTCAATATTAATAAAAAAAAACACTAATCAGTGGGTGGCAATCAATGAGTTTTGAAATTGATTAAGATAGTGAAGATTAAAAAACTAATTGTCGATGAGTTTTACAATCTCACCTAAATATTTGGCGTCAACCTCATCAAAATGATTAAGATATTCGCTATCCACATCTAAAACACCGATAATGTTTCCACCTTGATAAACTGGCAAAACGATTTCAGATTTTGAAGCCGAAGCACAAGCAATATGGCCTGGAAATTCATCTACGTTGGGTACAATTAGGGTTTCGGCTTTAAGCCAAGCAGCACCACAAACACCTTTGCCTTTTTGAATACGGGTGCAGGCCACAGGACCTTGAAAGGGCCCTAAAACCAACTCATTATCTTTGACCAAATAAAAGCCTACCCAAAACCAGTTAAACTGCTCTTTTAAAGCCGCTGCAACGTTGGCCAAGTTGGCAATTAAATCTGTCTCGCCATGTAGCAAAGCCGATAGCTGAGGGATTAACGATTGATATTGTGCTTCTTTATTTCCTGTGATGATGGTTAAATCTTCTGCCATGATGTTTTATTTGAAACGCAAAGTTATTCAAATCATCAACAATACAATTGGTGTATAAAAATAAATCACTTAAGCGTCTAATTTATTAAACTATGTCTAGCCAAAGCACCTCTCTTTAAATACGTTAATATCGGCCTTAGCCAGTGCGGAATGTAGTAATTTGCCAAAGTACTAACTTTAAAAGCGCTGGGCGCAGCCGTGGCTTTTTTTGCATACTTTTTTCAGCTACAGGAAAAAAGTTTGTCCGCGAAGCGACTGAACGCTCAAATTAAAGTTAAACCAAGTTTTTTACACGAAAACGTTCAAAAAGGCTATTCAACAAATAAGCTCAACAAACTCCCTTTAATTAACATTTAAACTACTATTCCACATTCCATGTATCGTTTAAACAAAATGATTAGCTTTGATTGTTTTATTACATCATACACAAGGACATGAACAAAAAAACCTTATTTACCGCCCTATTTGTTATCGCAGGAACCTTACAATTTGCATCGCATGTGCCCGAGGAAGGCATGTTTCCCTTAAGCGAAATACATAAATTGGATTTGAAAAAAGCGGGGCTGAAAATAGACCAAAACGAAGTGTATAATCCAAACGGCATTAGTTTGGTTGATGCTTTGGTAAACGTGGGCGGCTGCACCGGTTCTTTTGTGTCCAACGAGGGATTGATCATTACCAATCACCATTGTGCCTTTAGCGCTGTACAATTGGCCAGCACGCCCGAAAATGATTATTTAAACAAAGGTTTTGTAGCCCGCACACGCGAACAAGAGATAGAAGCCAAAGGGTTAACTTGTCGCATTACAGATAGTTACGAGGATGTTTCGGACAAAGTTTTAGGTGCTGTAGCGCAAATTGAGGATCCTGCCACCAGACTTCAATTTATCACCAACGCGATGAAAAACATTGCTTTAGAGGCCGAAAAACAAGACCCAAGCATTAAAGCCGAAGTATCGGAAATGTTTATTGGAAAAAGTTACGTGCTTTTTAAATATAAAATTATTGAAGATGTGCGCTTGGTTTATGTGCCCAACCGCCAAATTGGTGAGTTTGGTGGCGAAACCGACAATTGGGTTTGGCCTCGCCACACTGGCGATTTTTCTTTTATGAGAGCCTATGTAGGTAAAGATGGAAAACCTGCCAAATACAGTAAAGACAATGTGCCTTATAGCCCTAAAAAGTTTTTAAAAGTGAACCCTAACGGAACAAATGAAGAAGACTTTGTGTTTATTTTGGGTTATCCCGGACGTACTTTTCGCCATCGCCCTGCGCAGTTTATTGCCTACCAACAAAAAAATGTATTGCCTTATGTAGCTCAGTTGTACGAATTTCAGAACGCTACCATGGAAAATGTGGGCAAAAAAGACAAAACAACAGAGTTGAAATTGGCTACCCGCATCAAAAGAAATGCAAACGTGCTTAAAAATTACAGCGGTAAAATTAAAGGCATCAAAGAAATTGACTTGATTGGACAGAAAGTGAAGGAAGACGAAGCTTTGAGTGCTTTTATCAACAACAACCTAGAGATTAAAGCACAGTATGGCAACTTAATGAAAGACATTGATTTACTTTACGAACAAATTAACGGCGATGCCAACCGCGATTTATGGTTAAGCCAAATCTACCCTTCTACAAGTTTACTTAATGTGGCAAAACAACTAAATGCCTTTAAAACTTCGCTGGATAGCCAACCTACCGCAAACAAAGAAATTTATTTTAATGCCAACGTAGCTAAGGTTAAGCAAGCTTTATCAACCATTTACGATGCTTTTGAGGTAGATGTGGACAAGCGCTTGTTAAAGAAAATGATGATGGATGCAGCCTTGTTCAGTACAAACCAAAGGGTAAAAGCTGTTGACAAAATTATCGACAAAGGCGCAAGCAATGAAGCTATGGTTAACGATTTCATCAACGATATTTTTGGATTGAGCAAATTAAAAGACCAAAACTATGTGTTCAATAACCTTTTAAAATCGAGCAAAAGTATAAGCGATTATAACGACGGAATTTTGATGTTGGAAATAGATATCGCCAAACAAATTGCAGAACTTAAACCCGAAAAAGACCGCAGAGATGGTATTTTAAACAAGTTAATGGGCGATTATGTAAATGTGAAGGAAAAGTTCCTCCAAAAAAACTTTATTCCCGATGCCAACAGCACTTTGAGGCTTACCTATGGCTTTGTAAGGGGCTATGCACCAGCTGATGCCAACTACATGAAGCCTTACACCACCATTAAGGGCATTATAGAAAAAGGCGCCACCGGAAACCCTGATTTCGGTTATCCTAATGCCATTAAAACGCTTTGGGACAATAAGGATTTTGGAAGCTTTGCCAAAACAGACCTTAACGATGTGCCTGTAGCGTTTTTATACAATACCGATACCACAGGTGGTAATTCTGGTTCGCCCATTATGAATGCTTATGGCGAG